>PMGM01000074.1 GCA_003158115.1 Methanobacterium sp. | reverse complement strand
AAATTATTTTTAACCCTGTGATGAATCTCTTTTAGAAGCATATCTTTGACTTGGAGTGACTTTTTGATCTGGGTTTGAGCTTTCTTTTTATCAGTTATATCCATTGTCATACCAGAAATAGTCTCACCATTCATGGAGGCGCTAGCCAAGATATTAATGATAGAACCGTCATTTTTTACCATCTCAACTTCGCGTTCTTCTAATTTTCCATCTTCATTCAACTTCTTAATAATAATATCCCTATCATCAAGATTTTTATAGAGTTTGGAAATATTAAAATTTTCAATTTCGCCTTTTGAATCGTATCCAAACATTTTAATTATTGAATCATTGGCAAATAAGATATTGCCGTTTTTATCTGCTTTATATATTCCTACAAGCGCATTATCAACAAGATCTCTATATTCTTTCTCAGATGTCTGCAATGACTTTTCTGCTATTTTTATTGGATTAATATCCCTAAATATGATTAACCATCCTAACAATTGATAATTTTGCTTATATAATGGAGTTATCTGCAGATCAAGCCACATGTCTTGTGGGTTGTTGATTTTTATTTCAGTTTTTGTTGTTGATTCTGTTTTAATGATAGGAAATATTTGGTTTAGTTGTTGTAAATTTTCTTCTAAGCTGGTTCCTATCAATTTTTTATCAATTTTTAAAATTTTTTCAGCTGCTTGGTTAATCTCAACTATTCCTTTTAAGGAATCTATTACACTTGCACCGCTACTCATCTTGTTGAAAAGATTATTATAGGCTACAGGGAGAATATCAAGCATTTTAAACCGGAATATACTTAATGCAACTAAAATTCCTGTTAATGTGAAAGCAAATGGTGTTAAATCGAGCCCTTGAATCGGACTCATCTGGGCTATGTAGATTATATTTGCGGCATAAGGTATTAATGCAGCAATAAGTATCAAGAATACTTGTTTTTGGTATAGTTTAGGACTCTGGATTAAACATTTGATCAACAATAAAACTCCTAGAGACATCAGGAAGTATGAATAGGCCACATTTACATAAAATCCTAAACCATGGCCATATATTATAATGGAACCAGGTTGACTAGAGCTTGCTGTGATGGTTGGCCATATGAGTCCATGCCATCCGTTAGTTAGTACAAGAATTAGTATGATTATGGGTACAATCATTAATATGCCTATAAATGTATTTTTCAACCATTTTCCATAATCTGTATAGCTCAGTGTAAACAGGATCCAGAGAGGTCCAACAAACACTATTCCAAGATAACTTATTTGTGACCAGAAAACCTTAGTTGAAAAACTGGTTGACATCATTTCAATTGCACCGGTAAGAGCCCAAATTGAAACTGCAAGCATTAAAAATGAGAAATACAATGCATCAGGGTTGGATCGTTTATTCCAGCTATAATATGCCAAATATAATGTGATAACTGATGAAATCAATAGTAATATGACACATTGATGATAGTAATGAAAATATTTCATTTAGGAGTATAACCGAATTAATGAATTTTCTTCAAAAAAGGAAGGTTCCATACGAGGATAGGAAGGATGCGTTAGATTTTATAGCCAATAGTCTGATAATTCTAGAAAAAAATCAACTCTAATTCGAAAATGATAGGTAAAACTCTGGGGGTGATGTAAAATATCAACTAGAATAAGGGGCGGGAAATTCAATGAAGAAAACTATTTAGGAGATGTACTATTCTTAAATAAATCGGTACATCAACCTTTCCCTGAAATAGAAACACCTGAGAATATAGAAGACTTTAAAGACATCATTAAGAATATGATTGGATCAACAGGAAATAATGATCTAAATAATGCTTTAAAGATTATTAATACTCTAATTTCGCATGATAAAAAAGAAGTTGTGGCATCTAGTTTAGGGAGTTTATACGTTCTTATCCAAGACAGATCTATTCGTTTGAACTCATTATAAATGAGTTAAATGAAATGCGGTATGATGAGACACTTACTGTAAGGGAATCAGCTGAGGAATCCTAGATGTAATAACTTGTGAACTTAACAAATATGAGATATTAGATTATGGTTATGAAATTTTAAATCATATTTTCTCTAAATTAGAAAATTATAATAATTTCAAGAGTTATTTACCAATTAAACATCATCCCTTATCTAAAATTAATGCTATGATCAAATCAAAAATTATCAATTCAAAATTTACTGTATCATGGGATAATATATTGTACAATTTATTGAAGATAATGTTAGTTATCGATGATGATTTAGATATTTTCCAAATGAACATATTTGAAGTGGATGATTATTATGAAAACGATTTGGACAAGACTTTTAATATACAATATAAAGAATTATCCCAAATAGAAATCCCTAAAGAATACATCTAGAGAGACTTGCTACAGTTTTTGCTATAACTTACATGGAAAATGGAAGCATATCTCACTTAACCGGGATTTTAAACGATGAAAATTATGAAATAAGACATATGGCTATTGCAGGATTGTGTCAGGCTTTAAATGCCTTATCCCATTATCAACCTCAATCTCCAGATGAAAATTTAATAAATAAGGTTTTTACAAAAATAAGTCCTGTACCATACGAAACTGGAATTAAAACAGGATATGCTTCTAAATAACTCCAATATTATTTTTTTGATTCTATTTTTTTTTATTTTACGAAAAAGTCTATTTATATAATTAAGATATACTTGGATATTGATCAATATAAAATATGTTAAGAACTATTCTGAAAGTTAGTATTAAATCTAATAAAAATTTATAATTTTTATATAATAACAAATAATTATAGGATTTTATCAATATTTCTATTTATTTTCAATTTATAGACAAAATTATCCTTTAATAGTCTTTATATTAAAAAAATAATCTATAAAAACGATTTTTTGATAAAATCTTATACAAATATGATTAAAAGATCGTAAAATTTATTAATTATTGTGTATTAAGATGTAATAGGAGATTATGATAATTAATTTTTCTTGATGAAAGGTAATAAAATTAGAAAATGTATACAACTAATCGTTAACTATTGATTTAAAACATTGAGGTGATATTATGGAAAACAAAGTGAATCCAAATTTAAAATCAAATAAAATGAAAGAAGAAGAATTGAAAGTTGGAAACACAGATAGTTCATCAGATAATTCTATAAATGATATTATAAGTACAATAAAAGATAAACAAGAAGAATTCACCCAAATGTTATCTGATTATACGAGTTCTACTAAAAAAACCCTGATTGATGTCATAGAAACAGATGATTTTGTTATTATAAAAGCAGATCTCCCACGATTAAAAAAAGAAGATGTTGAGATTGCTATAAGCGAAGATACAGTTGATATATGTGCAGAATTCCAAGAAGAGAAGATAAAGGATGACATGGAATACCTTCAGAGGGAAAGGAGTTATGGTAAAATAAGAAGATCTGTAAAACTGCCATCTAAAGTCTTGATTAAAGAAGCTGAAGGAATTTTCAAAGACTCTGTATTAACCATTAAACTTCCGAAATTATTGAAGAAAACATTGAAACTTAAGATAAATTAAAAATTTGTTTGGATAATTATTCTAATTTTTATCTTTTTTTTAATATGGCTAAACATCTCTGAAATACATATTTTTATTAATTTTATTTAATTTTCTTCCATGCACTGACTGTATTTTTAAAATTTGATTATTGTTATTTTTAGTTAGAAAATGAGGAACAACAATTTTAATCCAATAAATGTGATTATTAAGAAATNNAAATAACCGTCACATTCGAGTATCCCAGCGGATAAGAAGAATATGCCAAATGCGGGTAATGTATCTGTAAGTGGTATGGGAAGAGGTGTAATAAATAGAATTGAACATATAACCAGGAAAAGGTTATTAAACATTCTAGTAGATTTTTTATTTGTCATCACTAGTAAACGGGGTTTCATATATCTTTCAAGGAAGTTTAACATCCTATAACATGCATCTAATATTTTAATCAAAGTTTTATAGGACATTTCACGCTTCAATAAAAATTCAGGTACTAAATAATATCTATTTAGGATTATACTCAAACTGGTAAGTAATATGATTGTTCCAATTACGACCCCTGTACCTGGAATGGATAGTGGTATTAAAAATGGTGCTGCAAGAATCAAACAAGTGATAAGTCTTCCACGGTCACCTAAAAGATTCAAAAAGGCTCTCAATGTCATTCCATTGTGTGGAATTTTTTTTGATATCTTGCAGATCGTATATGAAAAACCCTTTTCACATTCAAATGTCTTAACCACTATTATAAACCTCAAATTCTATAATTCTAAACTCTTGTACCAAAGTAAAATATATTAAAGATTAAAATAATAAAGAAACTCAGATACTAGTTAATATCCTAATATTACCATTATCTCTGTAATTATCCAGATATTAATTTGTTTATTTATTCGGGAGGTATGATTGTCAATATTATAAATCTTAAAATATCCTTCAATATCAAAAAAAATGTATCAATTCAATCATAATAAAATCGAAGCATTAATCCATATAAACTTACATATATAAATTAATAATTTAAAATAATTTGCTCAGTATCCGTATTTGTATTAAAATACGTCTTTATTAACATAGAGAAAAAGATAATAAGAGAAAAGGAGAAGGCGTAATATGATGTCTGAAAAGTTTTATAAAAAATTGATGGAAATAACAAAAGTCATGGAAGAAAAAGGCGAAGGAATTAGCTACATCCATAACGAAACTGAATATTATACCATTGGAACTAAGAAGTACAATGAAGAGATAGGACAATACTTAGACAAGACTGTAGGTTCATGGGAAGGTAGTGAAGCTCACGTTAAGAAAAAGAAAGGGAAAAATAAACAAGAAAAAGGTAAAAAAGTAGGTTATCTTTGGAAAATTCCAATAACTGAAAGTTAATAAAATGTATTATTAATCCTTTTTCTAAAATTTTATTTATTTTTATATAATTTAATTCTGGACATATTACCAATATATATTAAAGAGTATTATCATTTCTTTAATAGATGAATAAGCCCTCTAATTTTTTTCTTTCGAGGGCATATTGAATTGCCCTCACCAATAACTTCCCATTAAATTCTCCCTTTACAAGATAATCCTGTGCACCATATTTGATTGCTCGGATTCCTGTTTCTTCATTTGCTAATCCAGTTAATATTATAATGGGTATTGCAGGATGTAATGCTAATGTTGATTTAAAGGATTCAAAACCCACACTATCTGGTAATCCAAGGTCTAAAAGTATTATATCAAATTTTCCGGATTCAAGAAGTCTTAATCCACTTGTCAATCTAGAAGTATGTGTGAGTTCAAATTCAGCTATTTCACTACTATCTAACATTTTTAGTATTAATTCATAATCACCCACATTATCTTCAATTAATAATACTTTGATTGGTTCCATCCCATAAAAACCAACTCCCGAGTATGATTATTTTTTATAAATATCCTGATCCAAATTTAATCTAATATGTATACTATAGTTTTTATCATAAATTAAAATATCTACTACATTAATTTTAGTAAAATAAAAAAAATATTATGGTAGGTTATTTATAGATTTAAATTGAATTCGGGGATTAGAAATAAAAAAAAATATTAGAGTATTAAGATTATTTTTCAAGCATTTGTTTCATGGGACCAATATAATAATCATCCCATCCAGATTCAATATCTTCAAATTCATCATCAGGAACATCGACCTGTTCAAGCTCTAGAATAGTATCTGAATTATCATTTTTGAGAGTAAAAGTGACTATTGAAGGTTTTGGCCAATCACCACCAAACCATTCCTGGACAAGTTTACTTTTAGATACAACTTCGATATTTCTCCCATAAATATCTCCATTCCAAAACTCAAAGTCTGTTCCAATTTTAGAATCCATCTTACTTGGTCCCCCTCCCCACTCATTTATAACAGCTGGATTCACTAATGCCTGCCATACCATATCAACGGTAGCAGAAATTTTATACACCTTTTTAATGGTTTTTTTCATTTAGTAATCCCCTCCACCAGTATTAGCTATGTTTCATATTTCTGTTTTATCACATAATTAAAAATTTTCAATAAAAAATATTTATTTGTTAAATAACTAGAATCTCTATTAAACATCATTTAATCTAAATATAAAAATTTATAAAACATCAATCTGTTAGAAGAGGTTAGTTATTCGATAATTTTTATATCAATTATGATGCACTTATAGCGTTATGATTATGGGGATGATCATGATTCTAAAAATTAAATAGGAAATTTTAATTAGTTTTAAAAAAATATAGTAATTATGAAAACTTTACTTGTTTATTACTCCAGAACTGGCAATACTCGTATGATAGCCAATACAATTTCAGAGTCTATAAAATGTGATATAGAAGAAATTGTTGAAAAAGATAAAAGAAAGGGTATTATAGGTTATATTAAGTCAGGTTATCAAGCTTCAAGGGGTAAGGTTGATCATATTGAAGATTCGAAATATGAACTATCGGGCTATGATCTTCTAATAATAGGTACTCCTGTCTGGGCTGGAAAAATGTCTGTCCCTGTGAGAACGTATTTAAAGAAAAATATGAATAAAATACCTCTTTTAGCATGTTTTTGTACGTGCGGTGGATCAGGTATAGAAAAGACAATTGAAAATATTGGAAGTTATGTGAATACTACTCCGTTAGCATCGTTTGGGGTTAAATCCTCGGATATTAAGGATGGAACCTATAATAATATGATTGAAAAGTTTGCCCTGGAAGTTATTTAAATTATGTTTTACAATAAAATTTAATATTTTTTTTAAATTCTGATAATTAAATTATATTAATCTTAGTTTTTATATTAACTATGATCAATTTGCAAGTAAAATTAAATTTTATTAAAGTGGTGATCAACTGTGTCTAAGAATTTATTTAGAAAAGATGTTTCTATAGTCATTTGTGGTGAAGCAGGTCAGGGTATTCAAACTGTAGAATCCATATTAATCCAGGCAATTAAATTTGGAGGATACCATGTTTGCTCATCAAAAGAGTACATGTCTAGAGTCCGAGGAGGAGAAAACTCCACAGAAATACGTGTATCCTCAAAAAGGATATGCGCATTTGTCAATAGGATTGACATACTAATTGCCATAAGTGAAGGGGCGATAAATCACCTTAAAGAAAGGATATCTGACAATACTATCATAATTGGGGATGAAGAAACTTTAAAATACGTGGAAAAAGAAGATATAATAAAAATTCCATTTCTTAAAATTGCGAGAGACATTGGAGGCCCAATATATGCAAATGTAATTGCTGCCGGGGCGATTTCAAAGATTTTAAATATCAATAAAGAAATTTTCGATGAATGCATTAACAGCATGTTTGGAAGAAAAGGTGAAAAAATCCTTAATGGAGACCTTAAAGCAGGCGATGAAGGGTATAAAATTGGAGAAAACATTATAAAATCAGATAAAATCAAAATTGAAATTGATAAAGATACCCAAATTAAAGATGAACTTTTATTAGAGGGAACAGAAGTTGTAGGTATGGGTTGTATTGCAGGCGGTTTAAGATTCATGGCATCCTATCCCATGACCCCCGCATCCGCACTTCAAGTATTTATAGCTAAATACAGCGAAGACTTTAATATAATTTTTGAACAATCAGAAGATGAGATATCTGCCATAAACATGGGATTAGGAGCATTTTATGCCGGTGCAAGAGCATTAATAGCAACATCTGGAAGTGGATTTGCACTTATGGAAGAAGGTGTAGGTTTATCCAGAATCAACGAGACTCCAATAGTAATATATCTGGGGCAACGTCCGGGTCCAGCGGTTGGACTACCTACCCGTACTTCTCAAGAAGATTTAGATCTAGCACTATATGGACATGGTGAAACTCCTAAGATCATATTTGCCCCGGGTAAACTTGAAGATGCATTTTATTTATCACAAAGAGCCTTTAATATTGCAGATAAATATCAGATTCCTGTTTTTATACTTTCAGATCAGTATTTTGCAGATATATATTACAATTTACCATCAATCAACCTAGAAAACGTTAAAATTGAAAATCATATCATTAAAACTAGTGAAAATTATAAAAGATATGAATTTGCCGATAATGGAATATCGTTACGTGGTATTCCTGGATTTGGGGATGGAGTAGTAGTTGTTGATCCACATGAGCATGATGAAG
>PMGM01000006.1 GCA_003158115.1 Methanobacterium sp. | reverse complement strand
TAGTTTCTATTTTTAAATACCAATCCTCACCATCTTTAGATAATATCTTGAGGTGAATAAGGACTTAAACCAAGTCCATACACACCTATTTTGTCATTTTTTCCAAAAAATTTCCCATTCTTCTTCAGATGGAATAAGTTATTCATCAGTATTAGGAAAAAGGTAAAAACTAATCTGCAGTTAAGATTTTAACGTTTATTTAAAATCTTCTAATTATATTTATTTATTATTAATGGGCTTAAGATTTTTTAGTCAATAGATAAATTCCTAAAATTACTCCAATTGGTATCAAGATCCACCAAAAAAATACTAATAAANNTAAATATCCAATAACAGAACCTAATTCACTATATTCTGTCTTGTTTTTAGGATTATATACCGGCATATAATTATTATTTGGATTTACCCTTCTACTTTTCATTTCTTTTCTATGTTCGGCTTCTCTTACCCTATCTGGGTGTTTAGACAAACCATCAAATGTGCCACCATACCCTCCAGCAGGACTATAAAAATGTTTTTTAACCATAAAATATCCTCCCCCCCCAAATATTATTCATTTATATAATAATTAATTTTTCAGACATTAAATATATTTGTTCATAGGGATATTATTCTTAAATTGTTATATTTACCAAAATAGATGAAATTCAATACTTAAAAAAATTAATATATTATGATTACTCATTTTTTTTGTTCTTTATCCATTCCAGCATGTAGTAACATGTTGATTGTGAACTTATCGAATCCTTTCTCATTCAACATTTTAACTACTTGATGATTGTGTTCTTCATATTCATCTTTGAGTTGCTTTGCTTTTATTGGATCATCACTAAGTAATAGGAAAGTGTAAAGTGCTGGAAGAGACTCTTTTCTACCATCCTCATAGATACGTACATNNCATAATAATCCAAGTATTCATTACCAGTTTCGTCTTTTCCAAAACAATATTGAATAAGCCAGCCACCATATTGAATATATCCTGATAATCTATTTTTTATATCTTCTTCAGGTAGGATAATCTTCCAATGTGCAAAATGTTTTGCAAAGATATTAGCAATTAATTCAATATCTTCAAAAGATTGGACGTTTTTATAATTATCAAGTAATATTGGGGGTTTAACTTTTTCTAATGTTTTTTCATTCACACACAATTGATCTTCTATAACTTTTTTATCTTTAATGATTCCAATGTAATATGAACCACCATATTCCTTTTCAAATGCTCCACGCATTCCTTTAGCATTTAATATATGATTTCCTCCAAGAATCTTTCTTAATAATTCTTTGTATTCTTCTTTAGAGAATAATTCATTGTAGATATCTATGAATTTTGCACATTTTTTAGATGTATTTAAGGTATATTCATATGTTGCCTGGAGGATATAGTCTGCAATGTAAGTTTTCTGATCATTTGATTTAAATTTTTTATTAAATACTCTAAATAATGCTTCTTTTTTATTTAAACTATTTATTGGTACTTTTTTAGCTTTTAAAAATTCATGAATCTCATTATTAGAATCAATAGTCAATATTCCTATTCCTTTATCTTCACATTCTTTGATACTGGGTAAGTTATTTTCATTAAATTTATCCTTTATTCTCCCGAAAATGTAAATATAATCTGCATAGCCCTCCAAATAGGATGTTTCAGAAAGAACTTTGCTGAAACTATCTCTACCATCAAGATAAAGTTTACCTTCAAGCAAATATACTCTCTTTTTTTCATCATTGATCGAAACTCCAAAGACATCTGTACGAAAGTTTTTAAATGATAGCTCATTCCCGATATAATCCTCTATGCATCCTTTATTTTTGAATAAAAAACATTCAACAATAGGATATAAATCCTTTTCTTCCATAAAATTCCCCATATACTATTTATATAATTATAATTATTAAGATTGTTCTTCTTTTTATGAAAAATTAATTTGGTATAAATGATACATATTATTATTGATGGTTTGTATAAGCTGAAAAAATTGAATTCACTGATATAAAAAGAATAAATTAAATAATTTTTTTTATAAGAAGACCAACAACTGACCATGATATAAACGTTCAAAACATTTATATCCATTTTATGAATAAACTTTAGGAACTTCATTTAATATTTAACTAATATTAAAAGAGATACATTTAACTACTATATAGATCATAATGTAGATTAGACAAAATTGAGGTGAAAATAAATATGAATAAAAAATCTGCTGAAAATGAAACAATGGAACAAATCAGCATTAAACTTCCTAAAAGTTTAATAAAACGATATAATGAATACGCTAAAACTAAAAGCAATCCTCGAAGCCATTTTATGAGGGAAGCACTTGTGGAATATATAGAACAAAAGGAGAAAAATAATAGGGATCATGAAAGAGTATGAAAAACTTATAAAATTACCTTTAAAAGGCAAAGCATTGATAATTACAGATTTACACGGAAACTTAGAAGATTATAATAGATACATGGAGATCTGGAAAGAATTCAAAGACAAAAATAATCATTTAATATTAACTGGGGACTTCATTCACAGCTGCTATCAAATTGATGGTTCTCTAGAAATTATTGATTCAGTAAAAAATCATTTTGAAAACGAAAAAAATTTCCACGTCTTACTCGGTAACCATGAATGGGCCCAGATCACCGGAGAATCAGTTTATAAAGGATTTTCAAATCAAACACAGGATTTTATAGATCTTATACAAGAAAAATATGATGACAATGCAAATAATAAAATGGAATCATACATAAATTTCTTTAAAAAATTAGCCATAGCAATTAAAACAGAAAACAAAGTATTAGTAAGTCATGCAGGTCCATCACAACACTTGAAAAGTGAAGATGATATAAAAAACATTTCAGAAAACGATTATTCCCATAATTTGATACTTTATGAAATGCTATGGAGCAGAAACATGGAATGTTCTCGTAATTATCTAGATCCATTTTTAAAACATTTAAACTGCAAAGCTTCTATAGTAGGCCACACACCTGTCAATGGAGTTGAACTCCAAGGTAATCAGCTGATAGTTTCATCTAGCTTTGGCATGGGAAAAAAAGCTTACATTGAACTTGATCTTAAAGAAGAAATCAATACTGGTCGAGACCTTCTTAAAATGGTTAAATAT
>PMGM01000008.1 GCA_003158115.1 Methanobacterium sp. | reverse complement strand
ACGATGCAAATGGTAATGTTATTGCAACGAATGATAGTGCATATCTAAATCCAGTTTCAATACCCGGCGATGGTATTTCTCAGTTCTATGTTGATTTTAATGATTCTAGTAAAGTGATAGTGAGATATCAAATAAACATAGTCAATGCTACAGGAACTCTTTAAATATTAATTTAAAGATATTTCTTTTATTTATTTAGGATATTAGATGAATTACTTAACATTTACTCTTTTAATACCTTGGGTTTCACAAATATCCTTGAACCATCCTTCTTCTGTATTTAAAAGTTCATCCCAAGATCCTGACTCTATGATTTGCCCGTTATCTAATAAATAAATATAATCAGCATTTTTAATGGTTGTTAACCTGTGTGCTATAATTAAAATTGTTATTTTCCCATGAAGATCATCTATTGCCTTTAATATTTTCCTCTCATTTTCTGAATCTAAGTTACTGGTTGCTTCATCTAATATGAGTAAAGAAGGTTTTCGGAGTAATGCACGTGCAAGTGCCAGCCTTTGTCTTTCTCCACCAGACAATTTTACCCCACGATCTCCAATAAAAGTATTTAGACCTTCAGATAAGTTAAATACAAAATCATATGCGGATGCTAGTTTTAAAGCTTCTATAATATCTTCTGTAAGGGCTTTTGGTTGGGATAGAAGTAGGTTAAATTTTATTGTTTCGTTGAATAAAAATGTATCCTGGGCTACATATCCAATTTGATCTCGCCATGATCCTATAACATTCTGTGAAATAGAGATTTTATCAATATTAATTTTACCTTCATTGGGTTGAATGAGGCCCATTACAAGATCTGCAATAGTACTTTTTCCCGCACCCGATGGACCGACTATGGCTGTGGTTTTACCGGCAAGTATATTGAGATTCAAATTTTTCATCAGAAAATTCTTATTATTATATGAAAAACTAACATTTTCAAATGTTACAGAATTATTAAGTTCCATTTTATACCCAATTGACTCGGTAACTTCACTATTTTCTAAACACTGTTTTTCCAAATTCATTACATTATCATAAGCAGGCAACATGTTTATGAAATACTGATAACTACGTTGAATTGTTGAAAACTGGGGGATCATCATTACAAATAGATAAATCAACAAGAATAAACTTGCCGTAGGTAATTTAATAATTTGAATGAGGAATAAAACCATGATTGCGAGTACAATAACTGTTCCTATGTCAAATAGTAATTTAACATCTGCATAACTCTCAATGCTATCAAGATAATTTTTAGCTACTTGATTTGTCTGGTTAGAAAAAACATTTATATTATCTTCGTGCATACCGAAGCTTTTTATGGTTTTCATTCCGTCAAGATGTTGCAGTATAGAGGAGTATAAGTCTTGTGTTGTTGTTGTTATTTCTTGACCTTTTGATCTGGATTTGGTTACCATTTTTCGGAGTACTAATAGAATAGATACTCCTACAATAAAAATTATACCTGTAGGGATACCAGCTAGTTTAAGAGCGAAAATTATGTAGACTATTAAAATCATTATGCTTGATAATAATAATAAAAATTGGCCGGTTCCTATGCTAATTCTTTCAATTTCGTTGGTTAGTGCATGGGCGAAGTTAGATGATTTCATTCTTGTTAAGAAAAGCCAGTTTGAATTAGTTATTGCAATATAAAGTTGTTTTCGTAGATATGCTGCGAATTGAAATTCAATATCTGATGTCCTTAATGTTTGGAATCGGTTTAAAATGGCACTGAAACTTATTACAGCCACATANNTAACAGATTTAGCTGTAATCCCAAAGTAGTGAAAATAGCTGAAATTATACTTGCTATTTGGCCTAAAGATCCTTGTCCCACATTCACTCCCACTAGTTGCAGTAATGGAACTAATAATATCAAACTTATTCCTTGAATTAAACTTATCAATACCATCAAACACAAGGCCAGAGTAACCTTTTTTGGCATTAATTGAAATAGATTTTTAGTGTACCGGCTTAATAAACTTTTTTTGATATTTGAGACGATTTTTTCAGTCATTAAATCCCTATTTGTGATATTTAGTTATCTAAATTTAATATTGGCATGTATTTTTCTTCAGATTCCCCTAAAACAATTTCATTATTAATTTCTAACCAAGCATGTGCTTCAAAATCGTCCTTTTTCGTGACACCTATTTTAAGTTTTGAAGGATGATCATATCTATAAAGTAATATTTGGGCTGTTATTGCTTGAGTAAGACATGTGGCTCTTGGAACGTNNATCTTCGATTGTTAGATTATTTTTTTGATTATTATTTGATCTTGAAAATCTTTTTGATATTTTCTTAACATTTGAAAATGATAAAATAGTAAGAAATATGCGAATAAAACCCATCAAAATCAAACTTTTAATAAACAAACTTTTCTTATTATTCGAAAGTTTGAAAAAATTATATATATTATTCATCAACCTTAACCAGCCTGTTATCTAAAAGTTCTTCTATTAACTCAAAAATGTCATTTGTACATTGATCTTTATTTACATCATATTCATCCAAGATTAT
>PMGM01000040.1 GCA_003158115.1 Methanobacterium sp. | reverse complement strand
GTTGTTGTTCATTCTCTAAAAGTTTCTGATTAAATTCTTCAGCTTTTTTTTGTACCGTGATGTCGTGATAGATGACTATATAACCTATTGGTACTCCGGAATTATCATTGATTTGGGTCGCATTTTGTTCAACAATGATATCAGTTCCGTTTTTATCCTTGGTACTGATGGTACTTATTGATATGCCTCTGTTCTCTAATTCTTNNTGTTTAAATTTATTTATGGTTTTTAAAATGCCCTTTTTCTTCAACTCTTCTGATTTTGTTTCTCTTTCACCCGGGGCATATATTGGACATAGAAGCTCTGTGGAATTAATTCCCAATGCTTCATCTTGAGAATATCCAAACAGTTTTTCTGCAGCTTTATTCCAATAGTTTATTTTAAAATTAGTATCAGTTCTAATAACCGCATCATATAGTTGGTCCAATAAATCAGCATTCTGTCTTATTTGTTGTTCCACTTTTTTTCGTTCAGTGATGTCTTTACCTATGCAGAGTATTGTTTGAATACCGTTCACTGTTATAAATCTAGCGGAATATAGAATATTAATAAAAACATTATCCTTTCGTTTGACTTTGATTTCATAATCACTTATTGCTTGTTTTTTCCTGATCTCATTAACAAATACTTGACGTTCATCAAAATTAAATAATTCAAGTTCTAGTGAAGTATGTCCAATTACCTCTTCTCGTGAATATCCTATTTGATTTAAATATTCAAGGTTACAATCAATAATTTCACCATCAGAGACTTTTGTAAGAGAAATAGCATCAGGACTCAGCTCGAATATAGTAGATACCATTTCTGAATACTGATGGTATTCTTCATCATTTTTATTATTGATTTGATCTGATTTAACCACAGTTTATTTCCTATTATTAAGTTATGAATATTAAAATAGAAATTGGTTGTTATGTTATATTAATTTATTTCAATATAATTTTACGATAATTTTTAATTTTATTGTCTGTTGCATAATGTTCAGGATCTTCCAGGCATCTGTACTGTTTTCTAGATTTAGGCCCAAAGGGTTTCATTAGGGATCCACATTGTGGACAGAATACTCCTTCTGATTCCAGTTCAATTTTGGACATATTCATGGCTCCTGTTTATCCAATTTACCACTGTGATATGCTGTATTAATTTCTTTATGCTTTAATTTATAACCATATTTACTGCATCTAAGACCATTTTGATGGTTTTTCATTGTTCCACCTCAAGCCGTGTGTATTTTACTCATTGTTCAACCTCAAGAAAAATCTTTTAAATTCATTATAATTAAAATTGCTGTTTGTAATCATTTTTCTTCATATGGTTTTGTGATGTATGCTGCTGGTTGTGTTTTTTGAGCTTTTTCTACTATTTCATTGTCATAGTATGCTGTTAAGTAAATGAAAGGTGTATTGTAGTTATCTTTGATTATTTGGGCTGTTTGTATTCCGTCTAATTCTCCTTTTAGTACTATATCCATTAGGATTAGATCTGGTTTCTTTTCTTCTTGTTATTTTTAATGCATCTATTCCATTTGAAACAATTCCAATTATATTAATGGCCTAAACCTTTTAATAACTTCTAAATCTTTTGCTATTAAATTATCATCTTCTACAATTAAGATTTTTAGTTTAACGTTGTTTCAACTCCTTTCTTAATAAAAATTTAATATTATAGTGATTATTTTTGAAATTAACATTTTATCATATCATTATATTATTAAATTATATTTTGGATATAAAAATATATTTATTCGGTATACACAAAATAAATTCTTTTTAGGATACAATTAGGATTAACTTCTACGAATAGTCTGTAAAAAGATGAACAATGATCAGTAATATCCCAATATCATTAACTATAAGGTTATACAAGACTAAATAATAGTAAGGAGTTAAAACAATTAAAACAAATGATATCAAAATAAACAAAATAGAACGTTTAAAAACTAAAATATCAGCTACATTTGAAGATAAAGGAATTACCCCCGAACAATATACATTTTTAAAAGATCGTATAAACACGTATCACTTGTATATAAACAGTGAATACTCCATTAAATCAGAAACACAATATGATGAAACATCAAACCAATTATCGATATTACTCAATATAATAATTCCAAACCATCTCATACCCAAAGATCCTGATAAGGTTCAACAAACAACAATAGATCTAATAAATCTATTCCATGATTTATACGAAGCACAAAATGAAATATTTAAGAAATACTATTCCAAAAATACTCCTAAACTTAATATGTCACTTTAATTCCATTTATTTTAGATATTAAATAAAAAAATTATTAAGGTTTTTTTAGATTATCTGTTCTTTCTTTTCTTCCATGAATCTTTCAAGCCGTTTTAAACGTATTTCTTGTTCTTTAATTAGTTTATCCTTTTCAACATTTTCAATCTGAAGTTCATTTAATAATTTAAATTCCTTTGATTCTACAATATGTATTTGATAATCATTGATGCTCAAAGCTTCAATACACTTCAAATAATGATTTTTTAATGTTTCAACTTTGGGTTTAATATATGCACCTGTAACAAGACCCAAACTATGACCTAAAAAGAAATCTATTGTTAATTGTGGCATTCCAACATCATTAAGAGTTGTTGCAAAATATTTTCTACCAACTGCATGAGATCTAAATTTACTTTGGAGATTAGGCATCCCAAAATCACATCTTTCATTAATTGTTTGGAAATGCTTCGCGAACCTACCTAAGATAATGGCTTTCCCTTAAATTTTCGACTTCTAAATAGTGGATCATCAAGACTTTCAGGTGGATCCANNATAGCTTCAAGACTTTCAGGTGTACTAAATGTTATGATTGATGTTCCTGTTTTCCCCCTGTAAAGTTTCCACATTGGTACAATTAAATCATTTTCTTTTAGCTTTTCATCCACTAAACTGATAAGCTTATGCACTAACCATACTGTTTTTAGGGAAATTAATATACTCCTGCAAGGATTCTAATAGTTGCTTATGGGATAATGAACTTACCTCAGCACTACCCATACCTGATGAAGACATGAGTAGGATTATGGCTTGAAATTTGGGGTTACAATTTTTTAGAGCTAATTTGATATCATCTTTTGATGGAATATCTTCACCACTTTCAACATTATATTTCCGCTAAGATGCATCTTAGGAAGCATTATGTCGTATTCAGTATAAAACGTCCTAATCATCGTTAAAGTATTAGCGATGTTATGAGAACTGTAATTATTAATTTCCATATAATCTTTAAAATCTAATAGATATTTCTTGACAGATCTATTTCTCATACGTATCTGAAGATCTTCCTCTTTTTAGGCTTCATCTATTAACTCGGTAAGAGTTTTACCAATAAAATTACAATACATTTTTATTTGAGTGTTATATCGTCTAATTGTACCTTTATGAATACCACGATTTTGAATAAAAGCTTTAAATAGTGAATCTTCTAATATGTCCATACAATGAATTTATTGGTTTAATGTATATAATTTTGTTACAAAAAAAGTGAACCTTTTATAGTAACCATTATAATGTTTTATTGAACTTATTATATTCAGCGAGTTGAAAAAGATTTAATCTAATAACTAAGATGGTGGCAATTTTATGGCAACTAAGAAGGATACAGTAACTAAGAAGGATACAATATCAATTGATAAAGAACTTAAAGCAAGGATGAAAATATTCAAAGAGGCTCTTAAAAGTGAGGAAAAGATGTTAGAGCTGCATGACAGTATTTATGGGTCTGAAGTACTCATAAGGTTCGAAGTTTTTCTTCCTTCCAGGGATCCACTGCTCTTTGCAGACGGCCTTTTCTTATATATGAATGATCAAGGGGAAATTGTAGATGCAGAATATCTTATAAAAGTTGAAGATAAAGTAACTGTATCAAAGCTTAAACCTAATGATCTGAAGGTTGTTAAGGAGCTTTTCAAAGATTCATTCTCTTTGGAAATTGAATAAATCTTTTTTTTTAGAACTTTTTTTTTATTAAACCCATTAATTTAAATTGATTATAAAATTTTATTTTGTCCAAAAATAATTATTCTAAAGTTAATTTGTAACAGTTTATATATCAATGAGGTTCATATAGTATCTTTGAATAAACTAGAATTAATCTAATCTGTATTAATTTTAGAATTATTCAAGATGTGTACATAAAATTCTAGGATGTTATATGTTTATTATTTTAATAAACGATCAGCTCAGTTTTATGAGCTGTTTATATGTCCTGATTTACAACTATCCATAAATTTTCTCATTAGTACATGGAGGAATAATTACAATGCGCAGTTTTGAAAAATTAAGTTCCTTAAAGGATTATATTCCCCTAAAAAGGAGTGAATCTGGAGGGAAGAATATAGGTCTCCTAGTAGATGGTCCAAATATGTTACGTAAGGAGTTCAGCCTTAATCTTGATATTGTAAGGGACGTTGTTTCGGAATATGGTAATATGAGGGTTGGTAAAGTTCTTTTAAATCAGTATGCTTCTGATAAACTTATAGAGGCAATTGTGAATCAAGGTTTTACACCCATAGTTGTTGCTGGCGACACTGATGTTTATATGGCAGTTGAGGCTATGGAATTAATTTATAATCCTAATATTGATGTTATTGCTCTTATGACTCGTGATGCTGATTTTTTACCAATAATTAATAAGGCTAAGGAAAATGGAAAGGAAACCATTGTTATAGGTGCTGAGCCTGGTTTCAGTGCAGCACTACAGAACTCTGCAGATAGTGCAATTATTTTAAAATCTGATTTAAATAAAAAGCATGAATAGGTACTAAAAAAATGCTTGTTAATTCTTTAGCAGATGAGGTTAATAAGAGAGATGCCTCACTCAAGATAATTAAATCAATACTCCAAAGTGATGGGAGAAAAGGCTTTTATGATTTAACCGGATTAGCAGGGGGTTTTCCAATTCTGGCTGAAGATAAAGCTCTTTTGGAAACTTATGCCGGTCCAGCAGTGTTTGAAGAAGCGATTCAAACACTTGGTAAGATCCATCTGGGTGGTGAAAAGATACTTGCACTCAACAGAACTAGTTCAGGAATTTTAGCAGCAATACTTGCACTGGTTAATGAAGGTGATGAAATAGTGCACTTTCTTCCTAAATCCCCTGCACATCCATCAATTCCTCGAAGCGCAGAATTAGTTGGTGCTAGTTATAGGGAATTTGAGGATATAAATGAATTTGAAGTCTGTGATAATACTTCACTTGTTTTCATAACAGGATCTACAATGGATCATGAGGTAATTACTTTAAAAGACTTTTTAAGGGTAATAGAAATTTCAAAATCTAATGAAATACCTGTTTTTGTAGATGATGCTTCTGGAGCCCGATTACGTACTGTTGTATATAAACAACCTCGTGCAATGGATATGGGTGTGGATATTACCATAACAAGTACTGACAAGCTAATGGATGGCCCTAGAGGTGGATTAATGTCTGGAAAAGCAGATATTATGATTAATATAAAAACAAAAGCTCATCAATTTGGATTAGAAGCACAACCTCCTCTGGTAGCTGGTATGGTGCGTGCACTCGAAAATTTGAGTCCGGAACGAATCTTAGAAGCTTTTATTACTAAACATGATCTGTACAATGGTTTAGTAAATGATTTTAAAGGTATTAAAGAGACTCCAACAGGTGTTATGTTAAAATCTGAGGAACTTAAATTAGAATTGGATAATAGAAGTATAATAACCGATTTAAGTCATGATGATCTAGCATATCTTTTTTCAATGTTATTACTTCGAAATCATGGCATAATAACCATTCCTGCTGTTGGAATGCCTGGAACATCTTCTACCATACGTATTGATCTAGCATCTAATGATGCAGAAAGAATAACAACAGAAAATATTGTTGAAGCTTTTAATGAAACTCTTGAACAACTTATTAGGATCATTGATGATACAAAAGCCTGTAAATCAGTTCTTTATTATTAAATTTAAAATCTTTAAAATCAATAATAATAGATATTATTTATTCTAATTCAAAATGAACATCTTCTGGGGGTTAAATCTTTGATTGAAATTGATGGATCCTATGGTGAAGGTGGGGGATCAGTACTTCGTATTGCAACAGCACTTTCAGCAGTCACATCCAAACCCGTCCATATAACAAACATACGTTCTGGAAGACCTAAACCCGGGCTCATGCCTCAACATATGAATGCTGTTAAAGCTGTAGCAGACCTTTCAAATGCATCGGTTAAAGGACTGGAGGTAGGATCAACTGAAATTTCTTTTACTCCTAAATCTTTGAATGGGGGTGTTTATGAAATTGATATAGGAACTGCTGGTAGTATCTCTTTAATACTTCAAGCATTTATGATTCCAGCAGCATTTGCAGATGGTCCTGTTAAAATTAGAATTACCGGTGGCACAGATGTTAGATGGGCTCCAAGTGTTGATTATGTTGAAAATGTAACACTTCCCATTTTAAGGTTGATGGGATACAATGCACATATCAATATTATTCGTAGGGGGCATTACCCTCGTGGAGGGGGAATTTTAGAAATTGAAGTTGAACCCATAATGAAATTAAAACCATTAAATATTTCAGACCTTCAATTTGACTGTATTTGTGGTATATCCCATTCTGTAAAACTTCCAATCCATATAGCTGAAAGACAAGCCCAAAGTGCGGAGAATATTCTTCAAAGTGAAGGATACAAATCTAAAATTATAATTAAAGGTTCACAAAATGCCACTGGTCCAGGATTTAGTATTTTCCTATGGACAAATGGTATAACACCTGTAAGTGGTAGTGCTATAGGTGAACCTGGAAAAAAAGCCGAAAAAGTGGGTTCTGAAGCTGCTAAACAAATTTTATATCATATATCACGTAGATCAGCTGTTGACAGATATATGGGTGATCAACTAATACCCTACATGGCACTTGCTGGAAGTTCCTCTATAAAAACAGCTGAACTTACACAACATGCCCTAACCAATATACACATAACCGAGAAGTTTATTGATAAAAAATTTCAAGTTGATGGAATTATTGGTGAAGCAGCAGTTATAATGGTGGATTAAAAAATAAAAATTTATAAGAAAATATTAAAAAAAAGTAAATTTTTTTATGAAGTATTAATGTGAAGACATTCACCAGATATTATTTTTCTTAGACTGCCATCGTCAAGTTCTAATATAAGAATACCATCTTTATTGATTCCTATTGCATCGCCACGGATAGTTTTGCCTCTAGTTCTGACTTCAACCTTACGTCCAATTGTTTTTGAAAGAAAACGCCATTCATTAAGTATATCTGGAAATTTACCAGAAGTAAATTGGTTGTACAACTTTTCCAAATTTAAAAGGAACTTCTGTACTAATATAGCACCATTTATCTCGGTATCTAATTCATTTTTAAGCGATGTTGCACCTTCCTGAAGGTCCGGTGGTAAAAGGGGAACATCCACATTCATGTCTATACCAATTCCAACTATAACATAGTTTATTTTATTAATATTGGCGTTGACTTCGGTTAATATACCACAAACTTTTTTGTTTCCAATTAATATATCATTAGGCCACTTAATTCCGACATCTAGGTTTAATTCTTTTTTAAGAGTTTCTGCAACTGCAACTCCTGTTACTAATGTCAGTTGTGGTGCTTTTGATGTAGGTATGTCAGGTCTGAGTATTATACTCATCCATACACCGCCAGGGGGCGATATCCATGTTTTACCCATTCTACCTTTACCCCTATTTTGAATTTCAGCTACTACAACTGTACCTTCTTCAGCACCATTTTCAGCCAAGTACTTCGCAACATCATTGGTTGAATCTACTTCCTTGAAGTAATGTATGTCTTTACCCATAAATTTGGTTTTGAGTCCCTTTTTAACTTCATAAGGTAAAAGGAGGTTTGGAGTTTTAATGAGTCTATAACCTAATTTAGAATGATTTATAATATATCCTTCGTCTTCGAGTGTATCGAATTCAATCTCTACTTCTTTTTGGGATTTACCTGTTTCATTTACTAATTCTTCTAAAGGAACGTATTCATCTTTTTTTTCGTAAAGGGTTTTTAATATTATTTTTTTAGTCATATAAATGCCTCTTTACCATTTATTCGGCTTTTTTTAATGAATCTGCCATATAACTTGAAACAGCTGCTGATACTGCTGCAACTTTTCGGGAAGGCAAAAATGTAGATTTAAGACGAGCTTCCATTTCTTTATCTTTTTGAATTACTTTTTCAATATTTTCAATTATCTCTTTTTTATACTGGTCAACAAAGTGTGTGTGAAGATTAGCAGCTCTAAATTGTTGATTGGCCATCATTGACTTATGGAATGGTATGGTTGTCTTAACACCAAGTATAATATATTCCGACAATGCCCTTCGCATTCTTGCAATAGCCTCATTACGTGTTCTTCCCCACACTATAAGTTTGGATATCATTGAATCATAATATGGTGGTATCGTATAATTGTTGTAAACACCACTATCAACCCTTACACCATTACCTCCCGGTGATCTGTAACCTGTAATTTTACCAGGATTAGGTGCAAAATCGTTAAGAGGATCTTCAGCATTTATACGACATTCTATTGCATGACCTCTGACTGATATATCGCTTTGGGAACAGCAAACTTCTCTACCTGCTGCTATTTTAATCTGTTCCTTAACAAGGTCTATACCTGTAACTGCTTCGGTTATCGGATGTTCAACCTGTATACGGGTATTCATCTCAAGGAAGTAATATTCACCATTTGAATAGATAAACTCAACTGTACCTGCATTAGTATATCCTATGGATGTTGCTGCCTTAACAGCTGTTTCACCCATTTTTGCTCTGAGTTCGTCTGTCATAATTGGTGATGGTGCTTCTTCAATTAGTTTCTGGTGTCTTCTTTGTATTGAACATTCCCTGTCAGCTACATGGATGGTGTTGCCATGTTCATCTGCAAGTATCTGAAATTCTATGTGTCGTGGTTCTTCAACGTATTTTTCGACGTATACTGTAGAATCTCCAAATGCAGATGCTGCAACAGATTTAGTTGATTCTATGGCTCTTACCAATTCATCTTCCTCATAGACGGTTCTCATTCCTATTCCGCCACCACCAGCAGATGCTTTAATAATAACCGGATACCCTATAGCTTCGGTCATTTTAGCTGCTTCTTCTACAGAATCTATTCCCTTACTTGCTCCGGGTATCACAGGGACACCTGCCTTTTTCATGAGCTTTTTAGAGGTAATTTTACTACCCATCTCTTCAATAACTCTCCCACTTGGCCCAATTAATTTAATGCCATGTTTTTCACATTCTTCACCTAGAAGAGAGTTTTCTGCAAGGAATCCATATCCGGGGTGTATTGCCTCTGCACCTGAATCCAGTGCAACGTCTATTATTTTATCAATATTCAGATAACTTTTTGCAGGCGCTGGTTCGCCAATATTAAAGGCTTCATCTGCATATTTTGCAAAAAGAGAATTTTTATCAGCATCTGAGAATACTGCAACACTGTCTATTTCCAGTTCTTTGCAAGCTCTCATTACACGTATTGCTATTTCTCCACGATTGGCTATTAAAACCTTTTTAAACATGATATCTTTCCTTAAAGAATTTTATTTATCATACCTTTATAACAAGCTTTGAAATCTTTTTTTTAGCGTTAATATTATATATCTATTTTTATATGGAGATATATAATAAATTTTATACTTCCTAACTAAAACTTATTTATAAATGAGTTGTAATGAATATTTCTATTAATTATTCGATCTTCAATTCGAATCATAATATAAACTGGAATTTTCGTATCCCAATTATAGGGGAGTGAAAATACATATTTAATTCCATAGTTATAAGGATTCTTTTCATGTTTAACAAAAAAAGACAGCTTGAAATGGCTTTACAGGATATTCCTCCTCATAATAACCCTAAAATAGATCTGGAACAGTATTCTACACCTTCAATTATAGCTGCTGATGTTTTATGGAATGCTCATTCTATTGGGGATATAGATGGGATGAAGGTTGCAGATCTTGGTTGTGGTACTGGTATATTCACTATTGGCTCGTCTATGATGGGTGCTAGAGAATCTGTTGGTGTTGATATTGATGATGAAGCAGTTTCAATAGCAGAAATACAAGCATTGAAAATGGGAGTTCAAGATAAAGCCCGGTTTGTTACTAGTGATATTAGAGATTTTAGTGAATCAGCTGATACAGTTATACAAAATCCTCCATTTGGTGCTCAGAAAACTAACAGAAAGGAGGCAGATAGATTATTCATGGTAAAAGCACTTGAAATTGCACCTGTTGTTTATTCATTCCATATCCATGAAACCGAAGATTTTGTTTCTAACTTCTTCAAGAAAGAAGGTGCTGATATATCTCATGTGTTTCATTATACCTTCCCAATACTTCGAACCTATGATTTCCATAGGAATGATAAAGTAGATATTAAAGTTGTACTACTGAGAGTTGAAATATAGGGGAATGATACTATGTAACAAGTATAATTATTTTAATTGTTTTCTCGTCAGTAAACTTCTGTAAAACCTACTTGCTCGAAACTATTCTTGTAATTGAATTTTTAAATATAGATCATTGTTAAAATACTCATATAAATCAATACATTTTTTTTTATTTGATTAAGTTCAGGATAATAAAATCTGGAAATTATTATATTGATAAAGAGATGTTCCTATTCTTTTTGGATATGCAAAACTTTATATATTAAAACTTTTAAAGTATAATTTAGCTGATAATGTTAATAATATGAAATATGTTAGTAATAAGAAGGTGAAATCGTGGATTTAATAATACCTATGGGATTGATATGTGGATTTTTTTTACTGTATTCTATCCTATTTCTGGGATATAATAGATCATTGAAAAAATCTCAAGAAAAAACATTAAATTAATGAATTGATAATATTTCTTTTCATTTTCTGTGTTTACTTCTAGTCGGACAATAATCTATTTTAGTTTAGAAATTAGATATAATTATGTTGATTTTTCTTATCATGAAAAAATATAAGATCTTACCATAAAATTTATAAATTATGGTGTACTAAATTGTATTAAGAAGAATTAGACCGGATAATAAAATGTGTTATTTGGTTTGTTTAGATAATTTTTTTTTATGTTCTTAAAAAAGATATGAGGTTAAAAAGAAGATTTGGTGGAAATTATGCTTTCTAAAATGCCACAAAAGACTGTAAAATCATCATTTAGAAATAAATTGACTATCATCAGTTTGATATTATTAATGGGTTTAGGTTTATCGGCTGCTTATTTTACTGTTCCATCCTTACAAAGCCCTATTCCCACAACAAATAATCTGATTGGCAATACAACAAATAATACTATAACTGCCCCGGTATCACACACAAATGCATCAACAATCGGAATAGAAACGCCACAAGTAAATACAACATCAACTAATACCAATAAAAGTACTGGAAACACTCCAAGTGCTAGTACGAGTAAACAAGTTAATAATACGAGTAATAAAGGTACAAATACAAATAAACAAGGCAGTAATACCTCTAAAACTACAACAAATAAAATTAAGACATCAACAAATTCTCAAACAAGTCCATCATCCACAAAAAAAACAACTAACAATACTGGATAATTGGATTGATAAATTTTTTCATTAGTTTCTACATTTTTTTCTTTTAAATTCTTTATTTTAAATGAATTTTAGATTATAATAATAGAGCATATCATTATATTATATGTGGATTATAATCTAAAATAATTCTTAGATTTAATTAAATTGTTCTATTCTATTACAATTATCATAACTGGGAGATAACTTGATGGATCAAGACTCAAAATGTTACATTCCTTCTCTAGATCTTCCTGACGACTGGTCATGCTTAAAAACTGTTGGTCCCGGACCATTTGTAACAAAGGCTATCATGAACCATCCTCAAGGATCAAGGGTCCAATGGAATTCACGGGATCAACGTAAACATCATAACCTTCTTGAGGGCAATCCAACTTCTACATGGTATTCTCCAAATTCAATTGGATGGTGGGTAGGTATATTATTTGCAATTGGTGCTTCTTGTTTTGCCCTTGGCACAGTTCCCATGTATCTTAATCATGTTGGTATACAAAATGATGGGCTAACATTTTTTATTGGATCGATCTTCTTCACTTCAGCATCATTATCACAATATATAGAGACTATTAATGCACGTCAAACTCCTATAGGTTCTTTAATAAAAGAAAAAATACGGTTTATTACATGGGAACCAAGGAGAATTGATTGGCTTGCAAGTGTTGTTCAGTTGATTGGAACTGTTCTCTTTAATATTAGTACATTTTACGCCCTTAATTTTGCCATGACAACACAAGAGATAAACCACCTTGTGTGGGGGCCAGATGCCTTTGGTTCTATCTGTTTTTTAATTGCAAGTGGACTTGTATGGTTGGAAGTTGGGCATTCACTGCTATCATGGCAGATAGGAAATATTTCATGGAGAATTGCTTTGTTGAACCTTGTAGGTTCAATAGCTTTTGGAGTTTCTGCTGTATCAGCATTTATTCCGCCAATGACAGGACAGCCTTTGAATATTGTATTAGTAAATTTTGGAACATTTGTAGGAGCTGTATGTTTCTTTTTAGGTGCGATATTGTTACTTCCAGAAAGAACCAGTCCCGATGTTATCTTGAAAAATAGTGACTCTGTTTTAGGTAAATAATTAAAATAAATAAAAAAAATAGGATAANNGATAAATAATTTTGCTAGTAAAGTAGTGTTGGATTACCCTTTTCATCTATAGTTTTTCTTCTTTCTTCAGTGGATTTGTTCAGGTCATTAATGGATTCCATTATATCTTCGAAAAGCATTTCAACCATATCCTTACTGAAACTTTCCTTAATAACCATTCTTAAAACGGATATGTCATCGGCTTTGGCGGGGAGTGTGTATGCTGGTACAATCCATCCTTTCTGTCTGAGCTTTTCAGAAAGGACGAATGCAGTAAATTCACAATTTTGAAGTTTCACAGCTACCAATGGATACAT
>PMGM01000055.1 GCA_003158115.1 Methanobacterium sp. | reverse complement strand
TGGTTACTTTCCAATTTTGGATTTTATTCTCATCTCATCTATCATCCTGTCTATATCGGCAACTTTACCATAGTCACTTTTTGCAGGGTCTATACCATCTTCACCATATTCTGTTTGGACGATAACTCCCCTGTTGTCTCTTACTGTTCCGTCTGGCTGCACATTCAGATCTTGAAGAGCATTGACCAATCTTCGTTGCATGTAACCACTCTGTGCTGTACGTATAGCTGTATCCACAAGACCTTCTCTACCACCCATTGCATGGAAAAAGAACTCCAAAGGATCAAGGCCTTTCTTATAACTTGAATGAACAAAACCGCTTGCCTTTGCACCAAGTTCTCCAACTTGGAAATGAGGTAATGTTCTTTGGCTATAACCCCTTTCAATACGTCCACCACGAACAGATTGTTGACCCACACATGCTGCAATCTGAGTCAAGTTCAACATTGAACCTCTTGCTCCAGTAAGGGCCATTATAACTGCATGGTTTTCCATTCCAAAGTAACTTTCTGCTATTTCTCCAGACTTATCCCTTGCTTCTCCAAGAACCTGCATTATCTTCATCTCAAGGGTTTCCCTAAGACTTCTTCCCGGTAATGCTTCGAGTTCTTCGTTGTGGTATGCTTCAATGAGCTGTTCAACCTTTGCCTCTGCATTTGCAAGCAACTGTTCGATACGATCCTTGGCTTCCCTTGGTATTTCCTCGTCAGCAGTACTGGTTGTGAAACCCCTCTTCATTATACCAGAAATTGCAAGTTTGGTTGAGGAGTCAAGGAATTCTCGTGCTTTATCTGTACCATATTCCTTAACAATAGAATCCAGTATCTTACCCGAAAATGCTCCGTACGCTTTTTCGTCCATTGCACCTGTAATGATTTGCCCATTATCTATGACCACATAGGCATCATTTTTACATTCCTGTTTAAGACATTCATCGCACTTTCTGCAGATCTCTGCCTTATAAACCATGTTGAGGTCTTTAGGAAGAAGTAAACTGAAAACTTGTTTTCCTGTCCAATCTTTACCAGTTGCATTAGGTAAAGCCATTCTAGCATGTTTAACCATTTGAAATACATCTTCTTCTGAAAAGACTGAGCCTTCTCTTGTTAAAAGATATGCACCAGATATATGATCGTGTATTCCGCCTATGATCGGTCCACCGAATCTAGGTGAAAGTATGTGTTCCTGAACTCTCATAAGGGATTTAGCTTCTGCACGAGATTCTTCTGTCTGGAAAACATGCATGTTCATTTCATCCCCATCAAAATCTGCATTGTAAGGGGGGCAAACACATAGATTCAATCTGAAAGTTTTGTATGGTAAAACTTTAACCTCATGTGCCATCATGGACATTCTGTGGAGTGAAGGCTGCCTATTAAATAATACTACATCCCCATCCATTAGATGTCTTTCAACAACAAATCCCGGTTCAAGCTTCTCGATAACAGTTTCCTTGGTTTCATCATAAACTCTGATTTTCCTTTCATCAGGCCTTATGACATAGTTGGCTCCAGGGTGAACGTTAGGTCCGTTCATTATAAACTTCTTCATTGCTTCGATGTTCCATTCGGTTACAAAAACTGGCACAGTAACCTCTGTGGCTATCATCTCAGGAACTCCAACCTCGTTTATACTTATGTTAGGATCTGGAGATATTACAGTCCTTGCAGAAAAGTTTACTCTTTTACCCGATAAATTACTTCTGAAACGTCCTTCTTTACCTTTAAGACGCTGTGCAAGTGTTTTAAGGGGTCTTCCTGATCTGTGTCTGGCCGGTGGTACTCCTGATGCTTCGTTGTCAAAATAGGTTGTTACATGGTACTGTAAAAGTTCCCAAAGATCCTCTACAATGAGCTGTGGTGCTCCTGCTTCCATGTTTTCTTTGAGCCTCTGGTTGATCCTTAAAATATCAACTAGTTTATGTGTTAGATCGTCTTCAGATCTTTCTCCTGTTTCAAGTGTTATTGAAGGTCTGACAGTTACTGGGGGAACTGGAAGTACAGTCAAAACCATCCATTCAGGTTTTGCAACTTCATGATTTATTCCCACAAATATGTACTCATCTTCAGGAATGGCTTCGAGCCTTTCCCTGACTTCACTTGCGGTGAGTTTGTAGTTTCCTTCAACTATTGAAACTGGTTTGTCTATTTTGACGTCTTCCTGTTCTTCTGCACAATGGGGACATTTATCCCTTCTAGCAACAGTGTAAACATCTTTAATAATAGCTGTTATGCTTTCCTCATTTTTGATCTGATTTCCAATTTTTTCCCTATAATCCGCCATTTCGGCTTCGGTTAATAGGACATGTCCACAGTCTTTACATGTTGATCTCAGAACTTTATGTATCGTGTCTGCAAAACCTACATGTATTACTGGTCTTGCTAGATTTATATGTCCAAAATGTCCCTGACAATCTCCACCCTTTGATCCACAGGATCTACATCTAAGGCCCGGGTCAATAACTCCCAATCGTGGGTCCATGAGTCCGGCTTCTATTGGATATCCGTCTTCATCATAGGTGTCTGGGGTTACGATCTTGGTAACGGACATTTTTCTTATGTTCTCTGGGGACATAAGACCAAAGTTGATTTGGGAAATCTTTTTTAAAATTCCTTTCAAGCTCATTCTCTCCTTATTATTATGTGCCGTTATGTGTTTTATTTCAACACATATCGGCTTACTGTTCGCCCTTATGCTTTATCTTCAAGAACTAATTTAGGGAATATACATAGGCTCTTGAGTTCGTCGAGTAAAAGTTTGAATGCATATGAAATTTCAACAGGGAATGTTTCTGATTCACCACATATTGCACAGTACTTTTTGTCCCTTATCCTATCATATATGGCTATCATTCCACATTCTTGACATACAAGAGCTTCATATTTGTCAGATTCATCTAAAAGCCTTTCTTTTAGTGCTAGAGCTGCACCGTGTGCAATAAGACAGTCCCTTTCCATCTCTCCAAATCTTAAACCACCTTCTCTTGCTCTACCTTCAGTTGGCTGTCTTGTTAAAACTTGTACAGGTCCTCTTGACCTAGCATATACTTTATCTGCAGTCATATGATGTAGTTTCTGGTAGAAAGCAACTCCAACGAATATTTCAGCTTCTATTCTTTCACCTGTTATTCCATTATAAAGTGATTCACGACCCGCTGTTTCGAAACCATTATTTTTTAACAGTTCCATTATTTCAGCTTCCTGCTGCCCACCAAATGGTGTACCATCCATTCTTTGACCTTCCATGGTACCGGCTTTACCTGCTAACATCTCAATAACCTGGCCAACAGACATCCTTGACGGAATTGCGTGTGGGTTTATAATTAAATCTGGAACCACTCCTTCTTCTGTGAAGGGCATATTTTCCTGTGAAACTATAAGACCTACAACACCTTTCTGTCCATGTCTTGATGCAAATTTATCACCAAATTCAGGCTGTCTCTGGTCTCTGACTCTTATTTTTGCCAGTTTACTTCCTTCAACAGTTTCTGTTAAAAGCACTGCATCGACAACTCCATGTTCTCCATGCCTAACAGTAACAGAAGTTTCACGTCTTCTTTCTGCAACGGTTCCGAATTCATCAATCTCTTCAAGGAACCTTGGTGGTGATGTCTTTCCAATTAAAACATCCCCAGAAGTTACTTCAACTTCAGGATTAACTATTCCATCTTCATCTAGATGCCTATAAACTTCTTCAGATCTGTATCCTCTAACAATGTTCTCAGGAACCTCAAACTTATCTTCCTGTCCTCCAGGATAACGTCTTTCTGAAGCTTCATATGATCTGAAAAAGGATGATCTTGCAAGTCCCCGTTCTATGGATGCTTTGTTAAGTATGAGTGCATCTTCCATGTTGTAACCTTCGTAGGACATAACAGCAACAACAAAGTTCTGTCCTGATGGACGTTTGTCATATTTTGTTGCGTCCATACTCTTAGTTTTAACAAGAGGTACTTGAGGATGGTGTAGTAAATGTGCACGTGTATCTGTCCTCATGTTGTAATTTGAAACATACAAACCTAGTGCCTGTTTTGTCATACCGGCTTCCATAGTATTTCTTGGTGAGGAGTTATGGTTTGCAAATGGAATAATTCCTGCACATATTCCTAGCATTGTTGATGGATCAATTTCAAGGTGGGTATGGAATTCATTGATATCTGCTTGAAACATGGATATATATGAATTTTCTTCCTCTTCAGCATCCATATATTCAATTATTCCTTGACTTATTAGATTGTCCCATCCCATCTCGCCTTCTTCAAGCTTTTGGATATGTTCTTCAGTTAATTTTGAAACTCCATCCTCAACAACTATGAGTGGTCTCCGGGTTCTACCTGGATCTGTGAACAGGTATATTTCGTCTGTTTCATGATAGTGGGTTATGTTCATCTCGGGGGATACCTCACCAGATCTTCGTTTTTCCCTCATGGATGTTACAAAGTCTTCTGGATCATCACATGTCCCGATGATCTTACCGTTAATATATATTTTGGATTTTTTCACAAATTTGCCCCCAAAAAGGATTTTTGGGTTTGATGAGATTCATTAATTTAAAACACGCGAATGTTTGCATTTTAATTCTCAACAAACTCCAATTTTGAACAACATTGATTATCCTTCTGGATTATCATTAATTGGTCTATAAAGATTTTACTGGGTTGATAGTCCCCATCTTTTTGATTACCGCTTCAAGTTCCTCAGGATCAGAGCCTTCTGATATCTTGGATAATATTGCAAGGTTTTTCACCAGCCCACAGTTAGGCCCCTCTGGTGTTTCGTTGGGACATATTTTTCCAAACTGCGTAGGATGCAAATCACGAGCTTCAAAGTGAGGCTGACTCCTACTTAATGGAGATACAACCCTTTTAAGGTGAGATAAAGTTCCCATGTAACTTGTTCTGTCGAGTAGTTGGCTTACACCTGCACGTCCTCCGACCCAGTTTCCTGTGGCTATTGCATGTTTTATATTCTCTGTTAACACATCTGAACGAACAGCTTGCTTTACGGATGGTTCCTTACCTCTTGCTAGACTTCTTTCAAGCTGATAAGTCATATCTCTTGTTAAACTAGTGAATGCTACTCTGAATAGATCTTCCATTAGATCTCCAGATACTCTGAGCCTTTTGTTGGCATAATGGTCCTTGTCGTGTGGTTCCCTTTTCTCGAAAACAACTTGAAGAAGCATCTCTGTCATTTCAGCTAAATAAGTAGCTTTTTCTGCTCTTCTTTCGGGTTCTACACCAATATGAGGCAATAGATATTTATCAATAACATCTTCTGCTCTTTTGATTCTGTACTCCTCTGTCATACCCTTCGCAACCCTGTTACCAATATATTTGATTGCATCATACTGGGTCATTATTTCAGAGGTTTGTATATCATCTATTAGAAGGAATTGTATATCATTTTCATCTGAAACACTTGTAACCAAATCTTGGTCTGTTTCAAATCCAAGAGCCCTTAAAAGAACAACCAATGGTATTTCCCCAGGTACATAAGGGAATGAAATTCTTAAAAAAACGCCTTTTTTACGTGGTTTTCTGTATTCTAGGGTAATACGTGCCCTAAATCCACTTTTTATCGATGTTACAATGGCTCTTGCACGTCGATCCTCTTTCTCACCTATTCTCTCAAGGATTATCTTGTTGGGTGCGATCTCTTCCATAGTTACAATTGCCCTCTCGGATCCATTGACTATGAAGTATCCTCCAGGATCTTGTGGATCTTCACCAACATCCTCGATTTCATCTTCTGTTAAACCGTTGAGATGACATATATTTGATTTCAACATTACAGGTAGCTCACCAATGTAAACCTTTTCCATGTCTTGCTCTTCATCACCCTTCTTAGTTAAAGCCATTTCGAGGTACATGTGTGCTGAATAGGTCAGGTTTCTTAGTCTTGCCTCGGTAGGAAATATTTTACTGTTCGATCCATCTGCCTCTTTAATAAAAGGTTTCCTGATCTCCACATTCCCAGTCTTGATAGTATATTCGCCTTGTTCAAGGACAATAGGCTCTGTTATATCAATTATATCCTGTATTCTGTGATTGACAAAGTCGTTGTAGGATTTGATGTGGTGGTCTACCAATTTGTATTCATCAAAAAATGCATCAACTAGTTTCCATGCATTTTCTACCATTAAATTCCTCCAAAAAACAATTCGATTTAAACTCCTCCAAAAAACAATTCGATTTCAAATTTTATACAATTATATTACTAAATTAGTCTAAACAAATTCCAGTACCAACTATTCCAATACCAAACGATATGTAACGAATTTTCCAGCAGTATGGCTTTTTCTCGTTATTTGAAGAATATCTCCAGGCTTAGCTTCAATAGCTTTAGCAACAGGATCATCAACCTTTATCTTTGGTAGCTGTTCAGGATGAACCTTCAAATCTTTCACTACTTTTTTAGCTTCTGTTTCTGATAAAATAGTATGATCTGGAACCAATTTGTGTTTTAAAATATCTTTTTTCACAATTTATCCTCCAGTTAAAAATTAAGAACGGGCCCGACGGGAATTGAACCCGCGGCCACTCGGTTAAAAGCCGAGCGCTCTCCCAGACTGAGCTACGGGCCCACAATCAAACGCCCTGGCCGGGATTTGAACCCGAGTCGCAGGCTCGACAGGCCTGCATGATAGCCCCTACACCACCAGGGCAGCTCTAAAGAATGAGAGTATAAGGAGTTATACCTATGCATGCTTAAATACTTTTCCTTTAACAAACTTATTGTTTGATAGTATATAAACTTTTGTATAGTGTCTCCTCTCTTACGATGTATGGCAATATCGTTTGAACAATTAATTGAATAGCAAAATCCCGCCTGCCGGACTTGAACCAGCAACCCTCGGATCTACAGTCCGATGCTCTGCCAAATTGAGCTAAGGCGGGATAATGAATGGGACCACCCGGATTTGAACCGGAGTCTCAGGCTCCCAAAGCCCAAAGGATCGACCAAGCTACCCTATGGTCCCAAATGAATGATTTATAAGCCAATAAATACTTGGCTTAGAGCCTCGGGAGGGAATTGAACCCCCGACCACGAGATTACAAGTCTCGCGCTCCACCAGACTGAGCTACCGAGGCATTTTTAGGTATATGACATATTAACTTAAATAGTTTTGGGTATTCTGATTTTCAGAATTTTATTTATGCATTACCAGTTAATTGTATTAATTCAGTAAATTTAGTAGTGCACCTTCCATATATCGTACACCATCCCATATAATACCCTTCCCCCTAATATAGTTAGTCCTTCATAAAAAAATTATTTAAAGAAATATCAAAAACCCTAAAAAGTAGATATAAACTTAATTTATAGCCCATATCCTTAGTTTTCATAATTTCTTAGTTGCACGTTCCCTTAAAACTTCAACTACGGGCAAATCTTCACCAGCAAGCAGATTAATTGATGCTCCTCCCCCACTGCTTATATGGGATATACCCTTTGAGAGTCCCATCTGATTTGCGGCAGCTGCGAGATGGCCTCCACCTATAATTGAAAAAGCATTTGAAGATGCTATTGCATTCAATATATCATCGGTACCTATATTGAATTCTTCCTTCTCAAAAACTCCAGCTGGCCCATTTGCAAATAATGTTTCTGCTTTCCTGATATATCCCGCATATTCAGTTATTGTTTCTGTACCAATATCGTATATTGGTTTGTCAGGAATTTCATCAACAGAAAATTCAACTCTCTTATTCCTTATACAAACTGCAACATCTTTTGGTATGATTATTTGTTCACCATAATTCTTCAGGAGCTTTTTAGATTTTTTAACAAAATCACAATAGCCCTTACTTACTATAAAGTCTTTGTTACATTTTCCAATCTCTACACCAGATCCCCATAGGAATATGTTTGCAACTAATCCTGTTGTCAAAATATAGTCTGCACTTCCATTTTCCAGAACATTTTCCATGACCATGATAGAATCATCAACTTTTACACCGCCTAAAATATAAATACAAGGCTTTTTAACATTATCCATTGCTGTGTAAAGTGCTTTAAGTTCTCTTTCCATTATTCTTCCGGCTGCTGAGGGTAACATGAATGCAAATCCTACCAGTGATGGTTGGGACCTGTGTGCAGCTGCAAAAGCATCGTTTACAAAGTAGTCTGCAAGGGGTGATAACTTCTGAACCATATGTGTTTCAGACTGGATTTTTGGGTCTCTTCTTAAAATTTCTTCTGAATAAAAACGCACATTTTCCAAAAGAAGAATATCTCCCCTTTTCAGTTTTTTTATGGCTTTTATTGCATTGCTTCCAAATATATCATCCACATAGTCAACTTTGTGGTTCAAGATCTTAGAAAGTGATTCTGCATGCTGTTTCAAGGTTGTAAAATCTTTTTTACCAGGTCTGCTTTGATGTGCCAAAACAACAGTCTTAGCACCCTTTTTAGAGAGTTCTTCTATGGTTTCCGAGTGCAGTCTTATCCTAGTATCGTCCAGTATGAGTCCAGTACTTGGATCTACAGGGGAGTTTATGTCAACTCTTACAAGAACTGTCTTATTGTCTAAATCAAAATCATCTATGGTATAAAAATCAATTGCCATCCATTCACCGCTTATTATATTTAGGTTCGATTTATTAATACAAACAAATTAAATTCATTGACTTATATCTTGCTTACAAGATTTAATAATGCTTCTTTAGGATCTTTTGCCATTATTATTCCCGATGCGAGTAGAACACCCTCGGCACCCAGATCCATTGCCGCCCTCATATCTTCTCCTGTGGAAATACCTGCACCACAGAGAACAGATATTTTAGGGTTTATATCATGTATAATATTAACTGTTCCCTCAACAATCTCGGGTTCTGCATTTGAAACAGGTATCCCTGATCCTATCAGTTCAGGTGGTTCTATTGCCACGAAATCCGGTTTTAATGTTGATGCAGCTGCACTTGTTTCAATGTTGTTGGTACAAAGCACACTCACCATACTTTTTTCTGTTGCCTTCTTTACCACCACATCCATGTCAGCCAGTTTCATCCTCTGTTCTGAATGGTTTACCAAACAACCGACTGCCCCTGCTTCCTTAATACACTCAATCAGGCCACTTCCAGTATGTCCGCCAGGATTAACAGCATCTACATGCTGGGCAAAAACAGGAATTTTAACTTCATTTGATAATCTGTAGATATCAGAACTTTGAGGTGCTATTATTATGTTTACACCAGTTTCTTCTGCGACTATTTCAGAAGCCATTGCAAGTTTTAAAGCATTATTTCCAGTAGATTCCAAGTAAGTTTTGAAATTTAAAATTACTATTGGAGTTCTCTTTATTTTATCCATTGTTTAACCTCCAAAAAAAGCGTATACACAATTTTATAATCTTATTCTTAATTAGGGAATATAAAAATATTGTGGTAATTAATTGAGTAAACAATTGTATCCAGTTAAATTAACCATAATTTTAAGGTAATCTTCTGCTAAATTAATTTTTAAACTCATAATATATGATTCTAGTAAGATAGTATCATTATTAAAAAAATCTATAATTGAGAGTTTATTCATATTTCATTAAAATTTAATGGTATAATATATATTAGGTCAAATGTATCTAAAAGTAATTAGATTAGAAAGTAGATTGAAATTAAGTTAATTTTTTTTATTTTCAAGATATTTTAAAGCAAGACCTACTGAAATTATATTAATAAAAAGGATCAACAATGCCACTCTCAGAAATAGAAATAAAAGCCCTTGAAAAAAAAGGTTACAGATTTGCAGGTGATTTAAAGCATGCTGCAGCCAAGGTATGTCACTGGACAAAGAAGAGCCTACTCAACGAAGGAGTTTGTTATAAGGAAAAATTCTATGGAATAGAAAGTCACAGATGTCTCCAGATGTCTCCGAGTATTCCATTCTGTCATCAAAAATGCTCATTCTGCTGGAGAGATATCTCAATAACCAAAACAGAATGGAACGAAGATTTTGATGAACCCGGAAGGATAATAGACGATTGTATAAATTTACAAAGAAATTTGTTGTGTGGTTTCTTCGGTAACTCCATGGCAGATAAGAAAAAACTTAAAGAATCTCAGGATCCTAAAAATGCGGCAATATCACTTGCCGGGGAACCCATGCTCTATCCCCGTATAAATGATTTGATATCAGAGTTTAAAAGAAGAGATTTTACAACTTTCCTTGTTACAAATGGAATGACACCTTCAAAACTTGAAAACCTTGAAACTGAACCTACACAACTATACATATCATTAGACGCACCAAACAAGGAGATATATAAAGATGTCTGTCAACCACAAATATCAGGTGGGTGGGAAAGATTAAACAAATCACTGGATCTTTTATCAAGCTTCGAATGCAGAACAGTTTTAAGAATGACATGTGTAAAGGATTATAATATGATAAATCCTCAAGAATATGCGGATATCATTACAAAGTCCAACCCAGATTTTATTGAGATCAAAGCATATATGTACGTTGGAAGTTCTAGAGATAGGCTGGCATTAGAGAATATGCCCTCAAATGAAGATGTTTTCAATTTCGCAGAATCTATTACTGAACTATGTGATTATGAAATCGTTAACAGTGCATTCGAAAGTAGAGTTATATTATTATCATAAAGAAACTAGAATTTACGATTTGAATTAAAATCATCATCAAAAATATAATCTAACAATATTTTTATTGAATTAAATAACATATGTTAAATTAACCAAACCACTAGTTAAATAGGATTTTAAGGGCTTTTAAAGATTTAGAACAATAGATTTAATTAGTAGATAAACAATAAATGAGAAGGATTAAAGTTAAATTATCAAGATCCATGAATGAAGGTGATTGTTATGAAGAAGTTACTAATTGGATTATTTTTGATTATAATAATGTTAAGTCCGGTTTATAGTGCATCTGGTTTTGCAGTAACCTACGGAGAAACAACTTATGGTAATGCAAATCTGAAAGATACTGTGAACACTTACTTCCAATCAAAAACCAGTAAAAATATTGATGATGCTACTTCCAAGGTTGTAACCGCCTCCGAAGTAAATGCAATTTCAACCAATATTACAGGAAATACTTACCCATCGAGCCAGATATTTTCTTGTGCAATGGTGGATTTAAGCTACAACCATGGAATTGATGTGGTTGTTGATACTAGTAAGATAACAGTTGTAACACCTAAAATGTATGCTAATGCTTTGGAATCTTGTGGAATAAATAATGGATATGTCGTTGTTACATCTCCTATTTCAGCATCTGGAGAAGCTGCCCTTGCAGGTGTTCTTGATTCTTATGAAATAGCTGTAGGAACACCAATACCTGAACAGGCAAAAAAAGCAGCCACAGAAGAACTGCACACTGAAACTCAAATTGTAAATGAAACTGGAGTAGATCCAAATAAAATAGCTGACCTATTTTCAAATATAAAAAATCAAGCCCAAAATCAGAATCTTCAAGATCCTACTAAGATTAAGGTAATCGTTGTAAACGTTGCTAATAACATGAATATAAATTTAACAGACCAACAAGCACAACAAATTGCTAATACAATTTCGGATTCACAGAAAGCTCAGTCCAGTTTAACAAACTTCAAAAATCAGCTTCAAAATGCCACAAATCAAGCCACAAAATCTGGTGGAATTATAGATCAAATAATGAACTACTTACATAGCATCTATAACTATTTAACCAATCTTGTACAGCAATATAGTTAAAAAAAGATGGAAATCTTTGAAATCTATTAATACATCCCCATCTCTTTGACTCGTAACAACATTCTTAAATATGACATCAATAAGATTTGATGATCAACTAATATTATGGGAATAAATATCCCCTCTTCATTTTAGCTGGATGATTTGTTCATTAAAAGATTGGATGAATAGTAGTGCATTATGTTCTTTTTGATCTTATGATAATAGGAATTATTCTAAGATAAACCATTAACAAAAAATGATATTATCTAAAGAAAAATAAATTAAAATAATTAACAATTTAAATAATATCCTTGCACAGTTCTACTGCTTTTTTTGCTGCAGCTTCCATTGAAGTTTCATAAGAAACACCTGCTTCTTTGAGTATTCTCTGTCCTTCTTCTTCATTGGTACCAGTTAACCTAATAACAATAGGAACTTTGTGTTTTGTAGCATCTAAAACATCCAATACTCCTCTTGCAACATCATCTGCACGAGTTATGCCTCCTAACACATTTAAAAATACTGTTTTAACATCAGGATCCGATATTACAATGTTTAGGGCCTTGACAATATTTTCCTGTGAAGAGCCACCCCCAATATCTAGGAAGGTTGCAGGTTTACCACCGTAGAGTTTCAACATATCCATTCCACTCAAAGTAAGGCCAGCACCATTTCCAATAACTGCTATGTCGCCGTCGAGCTTTACATATGCAAATTCTCCCTTATTAACTTTTTCAAGCTCAACTAGACTTTTTTGTCTGTACAAAGCATCATCATCAATTTCTAACTTTGCATCTGCAGCAATAATCCCATTAACAGTTACAACTAAAGGGTTTATTTCTGCTACAGTTGCATCGTACTTTTGGAATACATTGAATAATTTACAAACAACAGCACCCAATTTAGTAATCAGAGAATTTGGAACACCCATTTTGATGGCAATTTCTCTTCCATGGTATGGTAAAAATTCATCTAGCGGATTTAAATAATATTTAATTATTTTTTCAGGGTTATTCTGCGCAACATCCTCAATATCAATACCTCCAGACATGCTTGCCATTATAAGCGGTTTTTTAGCCGATCTGTCAAGTACGATACTTAAATAATATTCAGATATGATATCAAGTTTTTCTTCTACTAGAACCATTTCAACTCTTTCATCCTTCAAAGTTGAACCCAAAATTTCATTTGCTTTGGTGTAAACTTCATCAGGGTTATCAGCAAATTTAATTCCCCCCGCCTTACCTCTTCCACCGACAAGTATTTGTGATTTGATTACAACAGGTTTTCCAATTTCAGATGATACCATTTTGGCTTCTTCAGGACTAACTGCTAATTTACTTTTGGGTATAGAGATTCCTTCCTCTTTAAATATATCCTTAGCTATGTATTCATGAATCTTCACTTTGAACCTCCTAATCAAGCGAGTTTTAAACCCGCATCATATGCTGCCAGATTTTTTTCCTCAGTTCCCGGAGGAACAGTTTCAGCTATGGCTGCTCTAACAGCTTCTTCGGATACTACTTTTGTAATCCTAGTTATAGCCCCGACCATAACAATGTTAGCAACTACTTTAAGCCCTATTACTTCTGCTGCAGTTCTACTCGCTGGAGCTTTGTAAAGTTTTATATTATGTTTCCGAACAAATGGCATCACTTCTTCTTCTGAAATCATGTCAGGATCAACGATAAGAATTCCTCCATCTTTAAGATCGTCTAAATATGCCATTAATGCAGGATGGGACATTGCAATAAAGATGTCTGGATTCTGAACTTTTGGGTAGTCTACTTCATTGTCACTCACAACAACTTCCGTTTTAGATGCTCCTCCCCGAGCTTCTGGGCCATAAGATTGGGTTTGAACTGCATGTATGCCATCGTGAAGTGCAGCTGCTTTTCCAATGACAATCCCTGCGAGAATAATACCCTGACCTCCAAATCCTGCTATTCTAATATCTTTACGCATTTCAGTCCTCCTTAAAGGCTGATTTTATTGAAGAGGGTTTTCCAGTAGTGCATTTATCTCCTATAAGTTTGCATATTTGTTCTGTGAATTCTGCTTCGTTCTTGTTCTGGAATTCTCCGACTATAAGTTTATCTTTAAGATCAGTTACATCCATTTTTTCAGCTCTTCTTTTAGTAATACTCTCGGCTTTCATCCATTGCATCATGGAGACGGCTGTTTTCATCTTATTTTTTCTGCCGAAATATGTTGGACACTGTGAAACAGCTTCGATGAATGAAAATCCCTTGTTTTGAAGACCTGCCTTAATAGCATTTGCAAGCTGTACCGGATGAGCAGTTGTCCATCTGGAAACATAGGTTGCACCTGCAGCTTTGGTAAGTTCTGATAAATCGAATGGTTTTTCAACTGCTCCAAATGGGGCGGTACTTCCATAGCTACCTGTTGGTGATGTTGGACTTATCTGTCCACCTGTCATTCCATAAATACTATTATTTATACAAATTACAGTGAGGTCTATGTTCCTTCTTGCACCATGTATAAGATGATTACCTCCAATGGCAGCAGCATCTCCATCACCAGTGAATACCACAACATCTAATTCGGGATTTGCAAGTTTAAGTCCGGTTGCAAATGCAATTGGTCTTCCATGGGTTGTGTGTAATGAATCACACTTAATGTAACCCGGTACCCTGGATGAACATCCAATTCCAGATACGAGGGCTAAATTATCAAAATCAATTTCAGCACGTTCCATTCCGTTGAAAAATGCGTTCATAACAATACCATTCCCGCATCCTGGACAGAATATGTTGGGAAGTCTGTCCGTTCTCAAGTATTTCATAAAACGATTTTGGTTCGTTTTATCCATAATTCTCATCTCCATAATAATTTTAAGATCATGATAAGGATTTTATTATAATTTTAAGGATAGATAATATTTTATTTATCATTAATTTCATTCACCTTTTTTAATACTTTCAAGTATTTCATTGGGTTTGTGCATTTCTCCTCCAATCTTAGGGAGAAGGTGAACCTCATGGTTTCTTAAAATTCTTTGGACTTCATGGAATATTTGTCCGAGATTCATTTCAACAACAATGACTTTTTGAGCATTTTTTGCAGCTTCACGAAGCATATCCTCAGGGAATGGCCATACAGTTTCTAACTTTATGAATCCTGCTTTTAACCCCTCTTCTCTTGCCTTTTTAACCGCTGTAATTGCTGATCTCGATGGTGCACCGTATGCTACTATAAGAATATCTGCATCTTCGGTATCCATGGTTTTTACTGTTGCAATTTCATTTGTATTTTCCAATATTTTGTTGCAAAGTCGTGTAACAAGTTTAGAATGGGTTTTTGGATTTGATGCATCGGGGTATCCTCTTTCATCATGAGTTAACCCAGTTATGTGTAGTTTGTATCCTTCTCCAAATGGAGGCATAGCTGAAGTTCCATCAGGTTCTGCTTTGTATGGTAAAAACATATCATGACTTTCAGAAGGCATTTTCCTAGCTCTAATTTCCATTTTTTCAGGTATGGTAATTTTTTCTCTCATGTGTCCTACTATTTCATCGGCCATAATCATGACAGGCACCCGATACTTTTCTGCTAGGTTAAAAGCTCTGACTGTGAAGTCAAAACACTCCTGAACAGATGAGGGAGACATAGCTATTATTTCATAGTCACCGTGTGAACCCCATCTAGCCTGCATCATATCGCTCTGAGAAGCCATTGTTGGTTGTCCAGTTGATGGTGAACCCCTTTGCATGTTCACAACTACCAGTGGAGTTTCTGTCATTGCAGCATATCCTATGTGTTCCTGCATAAGAGAAAACCCTGGTCCGGAAGTGGCAGTCATACCTTTAATTCCTCCCCAAACTGCTCCTATGACCGCTCCAAGTGCAGATATTTCGTCTTCCATTTGGATGAATGTTCCACCTTCTCTTGGAAGAAATACCGCCATATCTTCTGCTATTTCTGTTGAAGGAGTTATTGGATAGCCGGCAAAAAATCTACATCCTGCCTTAATGGCCCCTCTTGCACAGGCTTCGTTACCCTGTATAAAATATTTTTCAGTCTTCATCCTTATCATCCACTGCTATTGCTTGATCTGGACACATTAAAATACATAAACCACATTTTGTACATTTATTCTCATTTTTTGGACATGGTACATGAATCCCCTTTTTATTAGGGATTTTGGATTCCTCATAGACTTTAAGTGGGCAGAATTCTTTGCATAAGTTGCATCCCTTACATAAATCCTCGTTAATAGTTATCATGTTCGTTACCTTCAGTAATGTTATATTTATTCAGTCAAGACTATTCATTGGATATTAGCTTCACATTTTAATTAAAGAGATCTATTTTATTTTATTATCAATTAATTGGATAAATCAATATTTCAACTTTTTGTTCAAAATTGATGGAAAATAAGTTATAATTCGATTTTCATTTAAGAAATAAAAGTTAAATTATATGCAACTTGTTGGAATTTTTTATTGTTACAGTTCCATATATTTCAATGGAAAATTCCTGAAATAATTGCCAATCCTTTTATACACCATAGATTCTGTTAAAAATAGTTATATCCTTTGTTACACTAATATATTAAGTATATTTGCATTGGAAATATAATAAACCTAATATATCTTTAGTATAGCACCTCTATTTAATGAATATATAATTTAATATAAACCCATGTTGCATTCTCGAATATCTATTGTGGAGTTTATCCTCATCAAAATACCGTTTTTATAAACCATCTATTGAATAATTAAAAAAAAATATATTAAATACATTCACCTTCTAATTTTTTAAGGTTTAAAGCCGCAGTTGGACATATTTCCAAACATTTATAGCATAATTTACAATATTGGGGTGAATTTGGGCATATTATTTTCTCTTTAATTACAAAAACATTGGTAGGACATATATATGCACAAGCTCCACAATGTGAACCACGACATTGGTCATTATCTAGAGTTATATTTACCATAATCACAATTATCGACCTGTAAATTTTATTATTTCTTCCAAAGTGTATTTTGCAAGGTATTGAATTTTCAAATACTAATTTTCCGTAAAATACTAATTTTCTTACCATTTAAAGGCTATTTATTATTTTTTAATCTTATACTGGCCTGTCTCTGGAAGTGTTTTACTACATGTATCAAATTGAAGGTATGTTCGGAAAGAGGAAACCTAATTCCGATAGTAAATATGGATCTCATCATATATAAATATCAATAAGTATATCAATAATTTTAAATGTATATTAATATGAATTCATTATACTATTTTTTCTTAATATTCAATACAGAATAATTCTAATTTATTAAAAAACATGTACAGAGTAGTTTAATTAAATTTTAAAAATAACCATATCTTAATAAAAACAATCTGTAATTTTTTAAACCAATTATTACAGATTTAAATATTCCCCAGTAGATAAATATCATCTCTTTTTATCACAACTAAAACAATATTCAACATCCCTATCAGTCTTAAAAACCTTACCGCAACCTTTACAAACAATTTCTTTGAAGGAAGATTTTTTATCCACAATATCTAATGAACATGAACATTTCCAGCCCATTTTACCCTTTAACTTCTGTTCAAACGCTTTATCTTCATCTAAATCTTTAACCATTTTGAAAATCCTCTTTCTTTTAATTATCTTTACTTTATTTATTTTTAGTAATTTATTCATCAGTTTCTAAGAATTTTTGATCCTTGAAGGAAGAAATATGGTAGTAACAAATCCTAAAAGTAATATTAAAGCCAGAATATTAAATGTTTGTTTCATTGCTGAACTTATTGTAGAATCCAATATTTGAGTTACTTCTGGCAATGTGTTAGGAGGAACATTAAGAGTACCTGTCTGCATTTTTTCTACATAAAATACAACACTACTGTCTATTTGTTCTTTAGTCATATTTCCAGATAAACTGGAACTTTCTATAGAGGTAGTAATACCTCCAAAGATTCCTAATAATAATAAAACACCAATTAACGCTGTACCAATGGAATATCCTAAGTTTTTAAATGCATTAAAATAACCAGCAGCACCCGTTTCTTGATCGTTCCTTACTGCAGATATTGTGAGATTTGTTAATTGTGAAAGTAAAAATCCAATACCAATACCAAATATCACTGTTCCCGGTATAATATCAATAATTTGAGTGTATAGATTAAATGATGTACCCATGATGAGTGATCCTGCCGCTGAAACAACAAAACCAATCATTAAGATGTATCGGGAGCCAAATGAAGATGATAATCTCGCACCAAGCAATGAAAATAGTAAAATAGTAATTGAGGCAGGTAAAAGGGCAAGACCCGTAGTAAATGCATTTACCTTCGTAACTTGCTGCAGAAATACAGGGATAATAAAAAGAAATCCCGCCAATGGTATCTGAGATATAACAGAGTTTATGTTACCCAATCCAAATATACGATTTTTTAGGATAGATATATCTGATAAAGGTTCTAATCCCTTATTGATCCTTCTTCTCTGCCACAATAAGAATATTAAAAATAAAAATATCCCCGATACTATCAATAATGGGACATATGCCCAATTTTGAGGTTTTGTTAGTAATAAAATGCCCATAACAAGTAAAATAAGTGATACTACAGATAATAAAGCTCCTACAATATCTAGATCTTTCCATTTTAATGACGGTTCAGATTCGGTTAAATAATTTCTAAATAGGAATATTATAATAACAAAAATCAATTCAGAAGCGAAAACCAATCTCCACGTTAAATATGTGGTAAAAAAACCACCAACAATTGGACCCATAGCAGCACCCATAGCAGCAATACCACCCCATATACCAAATGCAGTGACCCTATCATTACCTTCATAACTTGCACCCACCAGAGTAGTGGTAGCTGGTAAAATTAACGCTGCACCAATACCTTCCAAAACAGCCCATCCAATTAGTAACATTCCAGCGTTTATACTTAAAGTTGCTATAATCGTTCCACTAGCATATATGATTAAACCAACAAGAAATGTTCTCTTTCGGCCAAGTATATCTTGAAGTTTACTTCCAAATAACATAAATGAAGCAATAATTAAAGCATATAACGCTATTATAGTTTGAATAGTCGACAAAGTCGTATTTAACTCCACAACCAGAGTAGTGATAGCTACATTCATAGCAGAGGAATCTAGAACGATTATAAACATCGCCATACACGCTATTATTACTACTCCCCATTTATATTGGTTTTCAGCCATAGTGATTTCCTGTTATTTGTTTATTAACAACCATAATCATAATGTAAACACTTTTAAACCCATAGTTTGATATTTACGAAAGATTATATTCTTCTTAAATGATCCTTAATCTAAATTTCCATGAATTTGACCATACAATTAATACACTTATATCTTTGCATAAATATATTTTATTTATATTGAAACAAGTAATAATTAGCTGGTAATAAATTAGTTATCCATTAAATTTCTTCAAATTATCATAGATCATTAAATTTTCCACCACCCCAAATTATTATTCTAAATGTTTAATAAAAGGTTCAACATGAAAAGGGCATATTATATTAAGCTTGTTTATGACATTATAACTTTTAAATTGTTTTAATAGCCTTGATTGATATTTGTTGAATTAGTAGTCCTTAAATTGTAATTCTTAGCCGATAGTGATATAATGAGAGAAATACTTCAAAAGCTTATAAATGGAGAAATATCAGCTGAAACAGCTGAAAAAATGCTCAAACCTATGCAGATCTTGGAGTTAGAAGATTTTGCTAAGATAGATGTATGTCGTGATATTAGAACTGGTGTTCCAGAGGCAGTTTTTGCTGAAGGAAAAGAAAACGATGAAATCGTTAAAATACTTCTGAATTGCACTTCTAATGGCCGTATAATGGTAACAAGACTTCCAAAAGAAAGATTTGAAGATATTAAAGATGAATTAAATCCACTTATTGATAAAGGGTTCAAAGTAGTGTACAATAGAAGGGCTAAAATTTTGATGGTTAAAAACCATGAAGTAACGAAAATAGGTAAAATTGGTGTGATAACGGCCGGCACCTCTGATATTCCAGTAGCCGAAGAAGCTAAGGTAGTTGCTGAGGAAGCAGGTTGTGAAGTTTTAACATCCTACGATGTGGGTGTGGCAGGAATTCATAGACTTTTTTCCCAAGTCCGAAGAATGATAGAAAGTAATGTGGAAGTTATTATTGTGGCGGCTGGAATGGAAGGAGCTTTACCCTCTGTTGTTGCGGGTCTAGTAGATGTTCCTGTTGTTGGTTTACCTACTTCAGTTGGTTATGGAGTTGGTGAAGGTGGATTCACAGCATTATATGCTATGTTACAGTCATGTGCTCCAGGAATTGGTGTGGTTAATATTGATAATGGTTATGGAGCTGCAATATTCGCTTCAACAATAATCAAATCAAGACAAAAACATCTTTAAATCCCATTATTTTCAGTTTCATCTATTTTATCATAACTATCTAAAAAAAATTTGAAAAAAGAATTATGAGAAATTCAGTTCTTTCCACTTATAAGAGATCCTATAGCACCACCAACGCCTACAACAAATCCGCTGGTAACAAAAATATAAACAATCCACGTAACAGATGCAATTGCTGCTGTTGTAAATCCTGCTAGGCCAGCTGTTATGGTTCCACCTATTAATAAGATTATTGAGATTACTATTGCACCAAAAGCGCCTGCAACAAGTCCATTACCAAATCCTGTTAAGACACCTCCACCCACCATAAGACCTACAATAATTCCTGCTAAGAATAATCCAACACCAATACCTATTGAATGGAAGAAATATCCAAACACGTTTGAAAATATTACAGCCATTATAAATCCAACAAATGCTGCTGTCCAGTTCACCAAAACTAATCACCCCTTTTGTTATAGTAATATCATTTTGTAGAGTAGAATATGTTCCAACAAATATATAAAGTTCATTTTTTTAGTTGTAGGATTAATAAACTTCTTCAACAAACATCAATGGATAATTTAGTTCTGGAATAAACTTCAATCGTATTATTGCTCTTTTATCTGAGTAATCAGACACCACTTTAACATCTAACATTTCCCCTGTCAGCGAGATATAGTCGAACTCATTTTTAACTTTATCAAGTATTTCCCTATCTATTTTTATTTCCACTTTATTAATACAAGGTTGAAGTGTCATTGCATCTGCAATAGATTTTTCAAGAGTCTCTACATTTTTAATACTAACGGGAGTTCCAACAAATTGATGAAACAATGCACCCATAGTTATGGCACCCTCAAAAATTGCCCTTTCTCTTTTTGTAATATTTTTAAAATATTTCTCATCTACATCCATTTTAAACACCGAATAGATCGTTAACCCATGCTAATTTAGATTCAATTGCATCAGGCGGACTTGGGAATAAAAATGCGTATATTAATAGTATGGTTATGGCTATTGTTGCTATGAATAAGATATATTGATCCTGTTTAATTGGATAGAAATAGCTTAAAATAGTACCACTTGCAAAGAATCCTATGATAATTAATATAGCATATGGAGGATTATCTGCTGGTTTTTTTTCTGATTTGTTGATAGGATAAATATTTTCTTGTTTAGCTTCAATCATCAACCTTTCCTTGTCTGATCCCAAAGGATAACAAGTTATTAAGAATAAAACTTTACCCTGTTCAATTGATAGCATATAAGAAGCTGGAACTACTGTTGAATTCATAACTTGATATTCTACATTACCTATTCCAGGCCACTCAACAGTGATATTATCCCCCGCTTGAAGTTTATCAAGATTTAAAAATGGAGATCCATAGAAAGTTCTATGCCCAAAAATTGCAACCGTTCCAAAACTTGGTTCAGCAGATCTAGGATCATGATATATGCCATAATCTATTGATTTATCATTTATAGCTTGATCAATACCTATTTTAGGAATTTCCAAATAAGGAGTCTCTGAATTATTTCCTACAAGGTTATCAGCGGATGCATAATAACTCACTTCAATTAAACCATAGAGAGTTATGATTAACATTCCAATTAAAACGAAAAGGGTTGAAAGTTTTATCATTTCTTTGATGTTAATGTACTTCCAACTAATAAGTTTATCGTAAAAATTTGGCGTATCCAATTCCTGCTAAAATCACTATTGCACCTATTATTAACAGTCCATATGGAAGTCCTGTGTTCTTGGTGGGTATGGTTAAAGGATCGGAACTAGGATCACCTGCCGGATCTGGTAGGGGTAGAGAATTTATTCTTGATGACGGAGACTGTGTGTTTGCAGGAGTAACAGTGTTTCCTGATGGCCATTGATATGTATATGAGTAGGATTTGGTTTGACCGGGATACAGTGTGACATCCCACGCTGCAGTTTGGGCTTGTGGAAATTCACTATCAATCCAATCAATTGTAGGATTAGAGGTTGTAAGTGCTGAATTAATAGGAACCATAGGTGCCCTAACATTACCTTCTACCCTAGGTCCAGAGGTCTCCATATTTTTTAAGAAGAAGAAAAAGTGTCCCTGCCACAGTTCAAGCTGAAGGTTAGGATTTAAGAAATTTATTTCATCAGGCATAAACCAAGTAGCTGTTAATCCTGGATCGTTAATTACAGGCCAAAAAGTATTTGATATCCCTGTTCGTTCTATTGTAAATGGAACTCCTGTTGCAACCATTGTAAATGTTACTGCTCTTGTTTGACCAGAGTCCACTTCCCATCCTAGATCACCACCAGGGTTAAGCACATTAACCATTCTAATTGCAGTAGGGTCAGTAGAAATTACCTTCCAACCAATAGTAGGATTAACAGTACCATCACCAGAATATAATTGACTTATTTTGAAAAATTCAGCGTGATTATTATTATTTTTAATAACTACATGTATCGTGGCTTGAAGATATGTGAAAGCTAAAGTAGAAGTATTTGTTTGGATCCATGCTTCCTGATCGCTTGCTGCATCAGCTGCAATTGTACATGAGACTCCTAAAATTAGAACTAAAACTGCTAACGCGGCAAATAAAATATTAACCCTATTGAAGACCATTAATTAACCCCCATTAACTGGTTTAATCATTACCCCATTGATTAAAATTACTCAAAAAAAACTTAATTTGCAACCCTTTTATTCCCTAATACAATTTGGGCTGCAATTTTTTTTTGAATCAAATTTTGTTTTATTATTTCCTATGACCCATATATTTGATGAAGTTCTTGTATCATCCATGTTGGTGCGCTCTGAGTTGGAACCACCAAATACAAACTCGAAGAGGCTAGGAAGTTGTCATTCTGTATTACCCATAGTGCATTTGCTCTAGGAACCTCTAAAACTACCAGATAGTTAGCAGACATGTCTCCAAGATTCGAAACCCTTTCAAAGTTAGATAATTTCCACCCATAGGCTGTTAAAAGTGTATTTATCTGTGCTTGGTTCCAATTTCCTGAAGCTCCAGCTTGTAAAACCTGTTCTATAGTTCCTGTTGCTTCTGATCCGCTTGAAACACCTAACCCAGAACCATCTACACTTACAGCAGTTGAACAACTCAAGTTAGCATTATAATCACTGCTACTTGTTGTGTCCCTCAAAATCGCAAGCACTGTAGCTCCACTGATTTCCGGAGCTGCACTATTTGTTGTAGAAACTGCGGTAGTATTATTTCCTGTTGTTGTAGGGGTGGTATTCACATTCTGATACACATCTACAGAATCCCCAACATTAAGGAGTCCCCCTGCAGCTTGTATTCTAGATAAGTATACTGGAATAGCAACAGTATCCGGTGTTGTTATGTCCATATTAGCTAATACACTTGCATCGGCTTCATTAACAATTGTCTGTGCATCTGCATTTTTAACTATTAAATTTTTTACGTTAGCAGAACTTGCATCCCCAACTGTACTTGTAGCCGCAGTTGGTGCAGTCGAATAACTTATTTGTACCCGTCCATATGGATCCGACTTATTAGTAATCTGTTGAGTCTGATAAGTCCTCCAATCAGTAGTAGCGGGACCAATTACGTCCACTGCAAGAGCCTGATCTGGTGTTTGTGCACCAGAAATCTTCAACAATAAACTGCTTTTATTTGGATCGTTAGCCAGAGCACCCTTGAAATAAGAGTTGACTTCACTAATCTTGGCATTTTGTGCACTAACTAATGTTTGTTGATACGGTGAATAAACAAGGAAATAATATCCTGCCCCCACTAGTATAATTAAAATAATACCAAAAACAGCTGCACCAACAAGTGTCCGTTGATCATCTTCAGGTAATTGTTTCCCTAACCCTCCGCCTAATCCCGCGAATGCTCCGGGTTTTTTCTTCTCTGGCGGTCTTAAACGAGGTTTATCAAGTTGTGGTTTTGGTTTAGGTTTTGGCATGGGTCTAGGTATTTTATTATCAGGAGATGCTTTTTTATCCCCATTACTTAATTTAACCTTACCATTATCAGATTTAGGCTCATCGCTATCTTTATCTTTAGATTTGCCTGAAACTTTCCCTACCATATCTTTAAGTCGTCCTCCGATATCAGAATTATCGGAATCAGATTTTTTTCCGTTCTTCCTGAGATCAGGGGTATCGTTTTTATCTTTATCTTTTTTTCCTAGTATCTTATCTAACATTTGGACCACTTCTGCGAAGCTTGGCGTATAATTCCATGAAAGGCACCGTTAATAAATATATTAATGTGGTAATGAATAAAAGCTTTGCGGGAATATTTGCCACCGCTGCCAAAATGTGTTGTGGCAAAAGTGTAGCAATTATCAGTACACTACCTGCAAAAACAATTTTTATTCCTTTAAATTTTGGATAAGAAATTGTGCTTACCATTAACACCGATACCACTACCATTATGACAAGTGCCAAGTCTGCTCTGAAAATACCTGAAAGGTAAAATGATCCAAGGATCAGGGCTGTTGATGGTATGGGTAAGCCCACAAAATTTTCATCTGAGCCTTCCCCCGAATCTGCAATTACATTAAACCTTGCGAGTCTTAAAATCCCACATAATAGTATTAGGAGTGCTACTACTATATTAATGTATGGTATACTAAACGATTCGCATGCTGAATACAAAAGCATTCCCGGTGCAACACCAAACGAAATTACATCAGATAATGAGTCAATATTTTCACCAAATCCAAACTTATCAACTCGTTTAGTCTTTCGTGCCACCCACCCATCTAACGAATCAAAAATTACTGCAACTAGCATAAACTGTGCAGCAACTGCTAGATAACCATTTAAAACCATTATGATAGATAAAAATCCGAAAGAAGCGTTTCCCATTGAAACCAGATCTGCATAACCTATGTACTTCTTCATATTCATTTTAAAAAACCTCTTTCAGATCCATTTTAGGTTACATCCATTTCTTCAACTAATTCCGCCATAATAGTTTCTCCCGCTGTAGGTTTCTCACCTTCAAAAACCATTACTTTGAATTTATCGTAGGGGATTATTAAATTAACCCTAGATCCAAATCGTATCATTCCCAACCTATCACCAATCTTTACTGTGTCCCCAACATTTACATATTGTACAATTCTTCTTGCAACAAACCCTGAAATTTGAATAACACCTATTTTACCATACTCTGAATCAATAACAATTAAATTCTTTTCGTTTTCAGTACGTACATCACCCATTGCAATCTTAAACTTACCAGGATAATATTGTGTCTTCACTATCTTTCCTGAAACTGGAGCTCGTTGTACATGGACATCAAATGGTGACATGAATGTACTTATCAGAATCCCTTTCTCTCCATCTTTTAAAATATGTTTCATTAAAGGATCATCCGTAGAATTTACAATGTTCATGAAGTCAATTTTTCCTTTCAATATCTTACCATCTGCAGGTGCAACAACAACCCCTGCTTCTGTGGGTATATTCCTTTTTGGATCCCTAAAAAATTGCATTATGAATGCTATTATAGAAAGAAAGATGAAACTGATGAAGAAATAACCAAGAAAAAATGGTAAAATGGCTATAGTCAATAAAATTCCAATTTTTTTTAAAGTAATCCCCTTAACAAACACTACGCTGTCCCCTTTAATAATAATTTATAAATAATTTTAATACAAATAAAGGTGTTTAAACCTTTGCTGACTCTTTAATGAAATAATGTAATCTTATTAAATCTACTCCCTATTATATTAACATTATTTGATAATTAATAAGGTCTGATAAATTTTAATCTAAGAATATAACAAAGTGAAGTATATTAAGTTAGCATTGTTCCTATTATTTCTGTTTGAATATGAATATGATCTAAAACTTTATATATTATCATATTAAGAGCATTAAATTCAAATGTTAAAAAAAAAATTATAATGGAATATTTATCATTAAAAAAACATATTTTTTTCTCAAATCAACTACTATAAATATATTATAAAATATTATTAAGTGAATCTATAATGACATTTTTAAAGACAATAATAGATTGAAAACCGATTTAAAGCTTTTATTTAATTATTTTAAAACTATTTCGTAAGATTGCATAATATAAAATAGATTGTTATAATAAGATTAAATTCTATAAGGTATATAAAGTCAAAAGTGAAACACATGATGTATATTATAAACTTTTAGATAACGAGAGTGTAAATTATAAAAGCAATTATAAATTGAAAAATTCATTATCCTAACATTAAATTTAATGAACATTTCCACAACAAAACCGGGTTAATATGATAGAGAATAAAATAAAAACCTTGAGACAAGCTGCAAAGGTTTCAACAATGCAGGAATCTGATGAAATATGGTGTGTTATTGCCGGGAATGAAGAGATGGTTAATAACATCGCATACGCAGCTATAACTGACAAGGAAAGGGTTAAAATTCTTTGCAGAGAACATATAACAAGCAAAGAGTCATTTGTAACCAAAAAATTTGATTTCATTATGTTACACGGTGATATCAACAAAATACGAGATTTAAGTTTGATGTGCAAAGATAATGGAGGAGCATATCTCAAAATAGCACCGTATTACGTGTTGAATGAACCGAATTTAATATTAACAGTAGGTCCTGAGAATGGTATAAAAAAGTTCATGGGAGACTGTGAGAAAGCCAGAATAAAACTTAATTATCTTATAGAGGATAAAACAACAGGATTCATTGAAACAGATGTATATATAACTAATATTCTACCAGAATTTGTAAGAAACACAATAGACCCCTTGTTCAAAATGGCCGACGTAGCATTATCTACAGTTTTAATATCTGCTGAAGAAGAACTTATACCAAAAATTAAGGAAATTGCCAAGATAAACAAGATATTTGTAATAGAATTTAATAAAATTTTGAAGGAGGAGTGAAATGTTCGATTTTCTAAAGAAAAATGATGAAGTAGATGTTAAGAAAAAGGCTTTGACTGATACGTTAGGGATAGACTTAGGAACCCTAAATACCGTTGTTGCCAAACCATCAGGAGATAAATTCGACTTATACAAAATTCCATCTGTGGTTGCAGTGAAAAAAGAGGATTCATCCTATGTATTAGCTGTTGGAGAAGAAGCAAAAGCCATGCTAGGAAGAACACCTGAAGATATTATAGCAGTAAGACCACTTAGAAAGGGAGTTATAGAAAGTATAGCTCAAGCTGAGGCACTTTTAGTCTATGCTATGGATAAAGGTTCAGGCGAAAAAACAGACTCCATAGACAGAATTGTTATTGGTATACCTGGAGATGCATCTGAAGTTGAGAAACGAGCTGTAGAAGAGATTGGTATTAAAGCTGGTGCAAGCTATGTACTGGTTATAAGTGAAGGACTATCAGCAGCCATAGGAGCAGGTCTTCCAATAGCAGAAGCAGCAGGTACCATGGTAATAGATATTGGCGCTGGATCGAGTGATATCGTTGTAATATCCCTTGGAGGAATTACAGACATCGAAACCATAAGAGACGGTGGAGATGACATCGACAAAAATATCGTTGATAGAGTTAAAGATTTGTATAGTGTTGAAATAGGAATACACGAAGCTGAAAAAGCCAAGATAGCAGTTGGAATGGTACATTCAAGTGGAGACGATGAAAATATTACCACCACCGCTATTGGAAAATCAATGGAAACTAACAAGCCTAAGCAGGTAGAATTAGACTCAAAATTAGTTGCAGATGCAGCAGAACCGATTGTATTGAGATTAATTGAAGCACTTTCACTTGTTCTAGAAAGAATGTCCCCCGAACTTATATCTGGTGTTTACAACAAAACTGTGGTTGTTGGTGGTACATCCCAACTTAGAGGGTTAAAAGACAGAATCTACGAAGAAGTTGGAGTTCCAGTAGAAATATCAGATGATCCAATGACTGTAGTAGCTAAAGGAGCTGCAATAGTAGCAGCAGAACCTAGAGCACTCGAACCTGAAGTACGTTTGAAAGCAATGAAATAAATTACTTATTTCTTCTATTCTTTTTTTATAAATTATACTTGCAATTTTTCTATTTATTACTAGTCCTGATCTGATAATTTGCTATATTTTAGAATTTTTCAATAAATATATTATCATAGAAAATTTAATCTATGTATAATCCAGTAAATGGAAATTATTATACTTTTGAGGTAAAACATAATATGAAACTAGTAGGCATAGATGAAGCAGGTAGAGGATCTGTTCTAGGACCTCTAGTTGTATGTGGAGTTGCAATTGAAGAGGAAAGACTAAAATACCTTGAAAGGCTCAAATTAAAGGATTCCAAGAAGATTACTCCAAAAAGACGGGTTGTCCTCTCAAGAAAAATAAGAAAAATCGCAGAATGTCACCCTGTACATATAAGTGCAAACGATATAGATCTACTCAGATCTAAGGATATTAATCTCAATGAAATAGAAAAAATTGCCATGAGAAAAATTATTGGTGATTCCAAACCCGATGTATCATTTATTGATTGTATAGATGTGAAACCAGAGCGTTTCAAAAATGAAATAGAAAAGTTCCAGGACAAATTGAAGGTAATTGCAGAGCACGGGGCAGACGATAAGTATGCCATTGTTTCAGCAGCATCTATAGTTGCTAAAGTTGAAAGGGATATGGCGATTCATAAGTTGAGAAAAGAATACAGTGATATTGGATCTGGTTATCCTAGTGACCCTAAAACTATTTTATTTTTAAAAAACATAGCTTATGATGACTTACCAGAATTCGTAAGGAGATCCTGGGCTACAATTGAAAGAACAAGATAATGACCTATAGAAATTTCTAATTTTTTATACTTTAATTTAATCAAAGATATAAAGCCAATAACCATATTAAACAGTAAAACAAGTCAAGATAATGGGATCGAGAATATCTAGTTCAGTAGTTAAATTACTCAATCGGGATCATAAAAAAAAATTGAAGGTGAATAAATTGTATTTAGGTAGAATATTAGCAGTAGGTAGTATAGAATCTGGAAAATTCGTATCATACAGAGTATCAAGTCGTTCTTTTCCAAATAGGATAGCAAAAACATTTGATAATCGAGTATCCATTGTTCCAACGGAAGGAAATGAAAAGGATGTATTTAAAAATCCTTATATAGCTTACAACTCCATCAAAATTGTTAAAGATGTCGCCGTGGTATCAAATGGATCCCATACAGACGTGATTGCGGATAAAATAGAATCTGGGATGAATATAAGAGATTCAATAGCTTTATCACTACTTTCAATGGATTATGAAAAGGATGATTTTAATACACCCAGAATAGCTGGTGCAACTACCATTGATGGTGATTCATATATTGGAATTGTAACTCATGAAGATTTAATTGTTGAAAAGGTTCAAAATGGAAAATGTGCCTATATATCAACATATGAACATACAAGACCAAATATTGTAGATTTCAGAGCTACAAATGCCAAGGAAGCTGCACAATACATTATGGATCAAGGAAAATTTCAAAAATTCACTAATCCAGTTACAGCAGCAGCAGCATTTGGAAGAGATAAATGGGAATTAAATTCAGTATAGGATATGCTTATACAAATTTATAAAAATAATTTCATGTAGCAGGTGCAGAGATGTGTGTTGAGCTCATAGGTATCAATAAGATTCCATTGATAGGTGAAGGAGATAACCTCGCAGAAATAATTGTGAATGCCGCGAATTCAGGAAATATCACAATTCATAATGAAGATATTCTAGTAATAGCAGAGACTGCAATTGCTAAATCAGAAGGCACAATAATGGATCTTAAATCTTTGATCCCCAGTAAATTAGCATTGGAGCTTTCAAAGAAAACAGGAAAAGATTCTAAGCTTGTTCAGTTTATTATTAATGAATCAACAGAGATAATTAAAGTTGGCCCAAATTTCATAATTTCTGAAACTAAACACGGTTTTGTATGTGCTAATGCAGGCATAGATGAATCCAATGTGGAAAAAGGATTAGCCACTCCAATACCGGTAAATCCAGATAAAAGTGCAGATAAAATACGGATAAAAATAGAAAATATAACCGGGAAACAGGTAGCAATTATAATATCCGACACCCAAGGACGTTCATTTAGAGAAGGTGCAGTGGGCGTTGCCATAGGAATATCAGGTATTGAACCACTATGGGATCGGAAAGGCGATATAGATTTATATGGAAGAGAACTTCAGACTACAAGTATAGCTGTGGCAGATGAATTGGCATCAGCCGCTTCAATATTAATGGGTCAAGCTGATGAAGGGATACCTGTGGTAATAATTCGAGGTGTTGATTATTTTAAAAAATTAAGGAATGAACACACAACTATAAAACCTCTTATAAGACCAAAAAAATACGATTTATTCAGATAAAAAATTTAACCCCAAATAACATACTAAGGTTATAATGAAAAATTTTAAAAAAAAATAAGATTGATCCAATGATAACCATACTTTCAGGCGGTACTGGAACTCCAAAATTGTTACAAGGGATTGTAAAAGTTGCAGATCCAAAGGAACTAAGTGTAATAGTGAACACTCTAGAAAATAACTATTTTTCTGGAGTATATGTTGCTGCAGATATAGATACTGTCATGTACACTTTGTCTGGGATCATCAATTGTGAAACATGGTATGGTATTAAGGATGATACATTTATAACACATGAAACTTTAAAGGAGATCAAATGCCCCGAAATACTTAGAATTGGGGACAAAGATAGAGCCATAAAAATACAAAAAACATTGCTCATGGAAAAATATCCTCTCTCAAAGGTTGTTGACATTCAAAGAAAAGCACTTGGCATTGAATCTGAAATAATTCCCATGAGTGATGAAAAATCCAATATTGTCATTGTTACAGACAATGGTGAAATGGAATTCCATGAGTTCTTAGTTGAAAATCAGGGATCCCCCGAAGTTGTTGACATCAAAAACAACAAAGTATCCCCATCACCAGGACTTGTTGAACGCGTTGAAGAATCCGATATGATTGTTCTCGGACCATCAAACCCGATTACTTCCATATGGCCTATTATATCGATAAAAGGCATGGATAAAGCCCTTAAAAAATCATATGTAGTAGGAATATCTCCAATTATAGGTGATGCTCCCGTAAGTGGACCTGCTGCTAAATTTATGAATGCTCTGGGGCATGATGTTTCATGTTTAGGTGTTGCAAAAATGTACAAAAACTTTTTAGACAAATTTATTATAGACATTGAAGATATTGCCTACAAGAATAAAATCGAAAGACTAATACCAGAGGTTGTTGTAACAAACACCAACATGAAGAACATCAAAGATAAAATGATGCTAGCCAGAATAACTTTGGGTGAAATTTTATGATTCAAATGACGTTAATTCAAATTGACAACTATGGTCCATGGACTGTGACTCCTACACCAAGGGCCGAAGCAGATCTTCAGATCCTGCAAGCAGAACTTTACGCAGACCTTCAAAGGCAGTTCGCTGCTAAAGGAGGCCTTGTATTCTTCACCCGATTCGATAATATGCTCGCGGTGACAAACGGTGTGGATATGGAGGATCACCTTAGAATACAAAAATCCATTGGAAACAGATATCCCATAACAGTCAGTATGGGGGTAGGGGCTGCTGAAACGCCATATGAAGCACAGCGAAAAGCAACCAATGCCCTTCAAAACTACGGTGGAGCTCAATCCGAAGAAAGAACAGAAGTTCTGGCAATTGATGGATTAGTTAAAGCCGATGAAAGCTTTGTCCAGATTGCACATATTGATATAAATGGAATCACTGATTCGCTCACAGATATAATACCAGCTTATGATACGTCTTTTATTGTAAACCGTGTTCAACATTTTCTAATGAAGAAACTAATTGAAAAAGGTTCATTACTATTTTTCATTGGTGGAGACAACTTCATGTCCCCCTGCAATGGACTTACGCCCGAGGGATTGCTTAAGATAATAGAAGAAATAGAAGATGAAATAAATATTGCACTTAAAGCTGGTGTAGGAAAAGCACCTACCGCTGAAAAGGCTGCAAATTTAGCTGATCTCGCACTTGAAGAGATAAGAGGCGGATTCACTTACAATTTAGTTCATGTTATGAAAAATGAAGAATAAAACTTGTTTGAGAGTTTAAATCTTCTTATTTAAATTTTAATTGTATTCTTTAACAAATTTTAATTTTTGAACTTAATCAATTATTTTTAGATGGAGGAATCATATTGAAGTTTTAGCGCCTATGGCCGGAATAACAAATGGCCAATTCTGCAGTAAAATGTCTGTCTATGGATTTGATGTTTTGACGATAGGAGGATATAACGCTGATAAAAATGCCATAAATGCGGGATTAAAAATAATCGAAAGGGGCCGGCATGAATTTAACATTAATGAAAATGAACTGTATCATCATATAGAAGAGGAAATCAAATATATAAAAAGTAACACTGATTACCATGGCCAAGTGTCAGTAAACCTCCGATCAAGTTCACCTAAACCTATTATTGAGATATCAAAAATAAAGGCACTTGATATTATAGAAATAAATGCTCATTGTAGACAGCCAGAACTAATAGAATCCGGGTGTGGACAAGCTCTTTTGGAAAATCATAAAAACCTATATGATTTCATATCGGAGGTTGTAAAAAACTGTAAAAAGAAAGTATCAGTTAAAATACGAGCGAATGTATCGGGAGTGGATAATATTACAATTGCAAAAGCTATAAATAATGCTGGAGCTGATTATATCCATGTTGATGCTATGAAACCAGGTCATGATTATGCAGATTTTAGTGTAATTGAATCTATAAGAAATAATGTAGATTTATTTATAATAGGAAACAATTCAATTAGGGATTTGGAATCTGCAAGAAGGATGATTTCATCAGGTGCGGATGGTATTTCTATTGCAAGAGCCGTCATAAATGGTACAATTCCTTTTGATCTTTCCAGTGTTTGAAAGTAATTTTACATAAAATTTAATTGAAAATTGAATAACGATTGAATTTTTCCAAGAAGCAATTATCAAATTATATATTGGTTGAATCAAATAATTAATAAATTAATATTCAATAATAACTTAATTAGATTATCTAATTAAAAATCACAAACTCATAAAAAGGGTGGTTACATGTCTTTTATAGAAGTAAAAAATGTCACAAAAACTTTTAATGGCGTTGAAATCTTAAAAAATTTAAATATGACCATAGATGAAAGAAGAGTTTTGGGTATTCTTGGTAGAAGTGGTTCAGGAAAGTCCGTACTCATAAATATGTTTCGAGGAATGAAAGATTATCGACCAGATTCTGGTCAAATTTTTTACACCATTGCAATTTGTCCAAGTTGTCTTAGGGTAGAACCGCCTTCAGCAGCAGGTAAATTGTGTACATGTGGATGTGACTGCGAATTTGAGCTTAGAAAAATTGATTTCTGGAACTGTGATCGTAAAGTTTTTGCAGCGATAAAACGTAGAATCTCAATTATGCTACAACGGTCTTTTGCACTTTACGAAGATGACACAGTCATTGATAATGTTCTAAAATCAATAACAGGACATGATGAAGAAGAAAGTACTTATATGGCTATTGATCTCATTGAAATGGCTCAAATGGCCCACAGAATTACCCATATAGCCAGAGATCTTAGTGGAGGGGAGAAACAAAGAGTTGTACTTGCTAGACAGATAGCAAAAGAACCTATGATATTCCTTGCAGATGAACCTACCGGTACTTTAGACCCTAAAACTGCAGAGTTACTTCATCAAGCCCTTCTTGATGGTGTTAAAAACAAAGGTACAACTATGATAATAACATCACACTGGCCAGAAGTCATGCGAAAACTGTCAGACTATGTGATATGGTTAGAGAAGGGAGAAATATTTTTAGAAGGCGATCCTGAGGAAGTTGTGAAGGAATTTATGGCCCAAGTACCTTTACCAGAGAAAAAAGATATTTATAAACCCGGAGGACCAATAATCCAAATGGAAGGAGTAAAAAAACATTATTATTCCATTGATAGGGGAGTTGTTAAGGCTGTGGATGGCATCGATTTAACCGTTGATAATGGTGAGATATTTGGAATTGTAGGATTGAGTGGTGCAGGTAAAACAACACTTTCTAGAATTCTTTATGGTTTAACAGACCCTAGTGGCGGTAAAATAGAAGTTAAACTAGGAGAAAATTGGATAGACATGACTCAAAAGGGTCCTAATGGACGGGGTCGTGTGATTCCTTATCTAGGAATCTTACATCAAGAGTATAGCCTTTACCCGCATAGGAACGTTCTTGGAAACCTTACTGAAGCAATTAGTCTCGAACTTCCAGCTGAGTTTGCTAAAATGAAAGCTGTTTATGTTCTTAAAGCAGTTGGTTTTGATGAAGTATATGCTAACAACTTATTAACAAAATATCCTGATGAACTAAGTGGTGGAGAACGACATAGAGTTGCTTTAGCTCAGGTTCTAATTAAAGAACCTAATATAGTAATTTTAGATGAACCTACAGGTACTATGGATCCTATAACAAGGGTTCAGGTAACAGATTCAATAAGAAGAGCTCGTGATGAGCTTAGTCAGACTTTTTTAATTATATCACACGATATGGACTTTGTTCTCGATGTTTGTGACAGGGCTGCGCTGATGCGTGGTGGAAAGATCCTTAAAATTGGTGATCCAGTAGATATAGTCGAAGATCTGACACCTAAAGAGAAAGAGAAGATGCTTACGGAGGAATAATAATAATGGCTTGGGAAGATTCACCATCACATGTATGTAGGGGAGGGGATAAACGTGCTTTATCATTTTGCTGTCCACCAGTAAAGCCTTGCCCAGTTATATACGCTCTTGAGGATGCAAAACTCACAGCTCAAGAATATGTAGAGATAAAAGAAAAGTTTGCAGAAAAGTCGAAACTCGGTCAAGGCGAAGGAACTTGCTTTGGATCACTCGTATGGTGCTGTAAACCTTCAAAACCTTGTCCATTAAGAGATATGGTTTTAAGAAGGATTGATATGAGTGTGGAAGAGTATATGGACTTAAAAAAAGAACTTTCAGAAGAACTTGTTGGCAAACAAGTATCAGATACAAAAGAAAGTGTTATTGCTCTTTCAAAAACATTTAATGTCTCCGAAGATGAAGCATTTAAAGTGCTCATTGAATGCGATAACGACATTAAAAAAGCAGCAAAACTCCTTAAAATGAAGAATTTGGAGTTGTAAGATGGGTTGGACTCCCCTCTTTTTGGAGATGGATGACTATAAAGTTTTAATAGTTGGTTCGGGAGAAGTAGGAATACGAAGAACCAGAAGATTTCTGGAAGCAGGGGCCAACGTTGTAGTGATAGGGAATCATGTTCCTGATGATCTATTAAATTTGGGAGTTAATGTCATATCTCCCAAAGAGATAGATAAATGGGTTGATTGGGCAGACATAGTTGTTACTGCCTCGGCTGACCATAAATTAAATCATGATGTAGCAAAAATATCTGGAAAAAAGCTTCTTAATAGGGCAGATGAACCAAATAAGGGCAATATTATAGTCCCATCATCTTTTTTCATTGGAGATGTACAAATATCAATATTTACAGGTGGCAAGAGCCCCCTTATGTCAAAAGAGTTAAGAAAAAAAATAGAAAAAGTAATAAAACCCGAAGATGTTATGCAACTTGAATTACAGTCCTTTGCCCGAAATATCCTAAAAATAAAGATAAATGATCAAAAAATACGCAGAAAGTGCTTATACAATATCTTAGAGGATAAACAAATCCAATTACTCTTAAAGGAAGGTAAATTAGAAGATGCTAAAGTTTATGTAAATGAATGGATAACAAGTATTTAATATTTTTATAATAATCCTAAATTTAAAGTAATAAATTAAAATAAATATTATAATTTCCAGAGGGAAACAAAGTGATTTTAAACATCAGAGTTGATCACAAAACAGCCGATATCAGTAAGATGGAAAGATCAAGTCAAAAGCTTGATGTATTGTTTAACACTATCTTAGAAAGATATCAGGTAAATGAATATCTCAATATTAAAACATGCAATAGGGCAGAAATCTATTTGGTATTAGAAGAATGTGATGTAGAAAATCTATTATCTAATGATTTTGTTATAGAATCAGATGATAATGCCATGATACACTTGTTAAGGCTTTCTTCAGGTTTAGAGTCTATGATAATAGGTGAAGATCAAATTCTCGGACAGATTAAAGATGCCAAAAAACTAAGTATTAAAGAAGGTTGCAGCGGACCAGTACTCCAAACTATTTTCACCAAAGCAGTCCATGTAGGCCAAGTTGTTCGTAAAAAAACCAAAATTAATGAAGGATCATTATCTATTGGATCGGCTGCTGTTGAACTTGCTGAATCTGTTCATGGAGATCTCAGATGTAAAAAAGTACTCATAATTGGTGCTGGAAAAATGGGTACACTAGTTGCCAAGGCACTGGTAGAGAAAAAACTTAAAGCCATAGTTGTTGCTAATCGAACTCATGATAAAGCAGTTGTGCTTGCAAAGGAACTTGAAGGATCAGCGATACACTTTGATAAGCTTGACGAAGCACTTATGGATGCAGATGTTGTTATAAGTGCAACTGGGGCCCCTCACCCTATTTTAACCTATGAAAAGTTAAAAGATGTTGTTCCAGACTGCAATATCTCTAAAATGGTTATGGTGGACATTGCAAATCCCCGGGATATAGAAGAAGATGTATCAAAACTTGGAGTGAAACTATTTAACATCGATGATTTACGAGGCATTGCAAATAGAAGTAGAAAAATGAGAGAAACCGAAGCTTGTGATGCCGAAAAGATAGTTGCTGAAGAGATGGTTCTTTTGAAAAGATCTCTAAAACATTTGGAAGTTGAACCAATCATTTCAGATATAAGAATTACAGCTGAGAATATAAGATTAAATGAAACTCAAAAGGCATTTAAAATGCTTGGAGATGTGAATGGCAATGAAAAAATTATTGATGACCTTACCAAAGTTGTTGTGGAACGTCTATTTTTCAATGTTATAAAAAATCTTAAAGAAGCAGCTGAAAATGATGAAAAAAATATATTAGAAGCCGCAGAAACGATTTTTTCAAAGAAAAGTTAATTTTTTTTTTTTAAACTTAAAATTACTGTGTTAACAATATTTTGACTATTATTCTATAATATGCTAATGATCATTAATCTTAAAAAATATAAATTCTAATATCTACTGAATAATCTCTTTTTGATTAATAATATGAGAGGGGATCAAATTTATAATCAAATAAAAAATAATTATTAAATTATTTTAAGGTGTATCTATAAGACCAAGGACTCTTGTTGTAAATATTAGTAAATATGGGGCTATTATTAGATCCGGTATTACCTCACCTATAATTGGTAAATTATGTGCAACGGTGCTTGTAAGGACTATCTTGATAATTGAAACTATTATAAATAATCCGAGATACACTACAACTAATCTTCTGAGACCAACGTTTCTAATTTTATGATATATCTTTATAAAATCAAAGCTCGATTTGAAGCTTCCATTATTATTTGCCCTGTGTAATAAAACAGCCGGGAAAAAATGTATATTAAAACTGTAACTAAAATTATTATAATAAAAATATCATTTAAAAATGGCAGTGTATTTAAGTCCATTGAAATAAAAAAATTAAAATAAAATGCTCCAAAAAACACTATTGGAATTGAAAAATATATTATTGAGAATTTCTATTTACTTGAT
>PMGM01000090.1 GCA_003158115.1 Methanobacterium sp. | reverse complement strand
ATGGTCATTAGAAATTATCTCTTTGATAAAATCGTGTCCCTTGTGATATTTAATATTTCCAGGTACTAATATTTTTATAGGTTTATTTTCAGAGGGTATTTCAAATTTGGATTTTGGATTTTGGAAATCACGGCCGTGTTCAATCACATTAAATGGCTTATTCTCTAACTGAGGATAGATAGACATATAAATTTCTTTGGTTGATTCAGTTGGCGCAGTAAATGCTGTACAATTATCAATTAACTGTGAAATGTTTTTTCTCCAAATACTAATATAATCTTTTAAAATGGGCATTTCACTGAATATCTCATCTGTATATACGTAACACTGAAGATTTTTTGCTGTACATTTACCCTCACAATAATGATTATTATGGTCTAATAAATGAATTGAGGGACAGATATAATAGAAATCATGGAACGATAGTATTATTGGGATACTCAAAATTTTTGCTATATCAATTAAATCAAAACTATGTCCAATAATGTGTTGTATATGCAAAATATCTATATTAAGGCTAAATATAATTTGGAAGTAAATTTCTTTAAATTCATCATTATAAAGTTGTTCCACAGACCATTTTGATCTGGTTTTCCAGGATTTAATTAGTATCATTTGATTTTTTACATTTTTCCACAATGTTAATGATTTAACAGAAGATACTAAAATGTAACACTCAAAATTTTCATCAAGTTTTCCCAATATATCCTTAGTTGTTTGGCCGGTTCCTCCTGTTAAACCATGAGCATTTTCATGTNNTCTAATTTTAATGTTCTCTCCAATATTACTAATTTGCGGATTTGATTCAATGCAATCATTCCAATCTTCGTCGATTGAATCACTTTTTTGATTTACATACGTATTAACATCGATTATATTTTTCCAATCTTTATCCAAAACTTTTTGGTAGAATTTCTTTCCTGCTTTTTTTAGGTCATTAATTTCTTCATTAAATAGACCTACATCATTAATAACTTCCCTTTTAATGTAAATACAAGACTCATTGGGATATATAATTTCTGATTTTTGATGTTCAGATACATTTTCAATTAAATAAGCAATTTCATCTGGATTTAATTCTTTAATCCCTGTTGTTTGTGAAATTGTATCTAATAAAAATTTGAACGAATTGGATAAAGGAATTACTGTACCTATTTTTTCATCAGAATAAGCAGAAACAATCATTTTTTGTAGCCAATGAGATGTTACTATAGTATTACTTTTTATTATTAATATATCACCATTTGAATTTCTAATCTCAGTATTAACACTTTTTAAAAATCCATACTTTTTAGGATTCTTGATCACAGTAACATNNGATAAAACAGATTTTTCAACATCTTCAAAATTATTGTTAATATATAATATTATACTTATTTTTTCAGAATCCAAAACAGAAATAATATTGTTTACTTCCCTTACAGAATATTTTACAAGTTTATGGTTTTCATAATTGGATCTAATAATTTTTCCTTCATTTTTACCATAAAGAATATAATGCACTAATGGATTTAAACCTGCTTTTTTGATATTTTTGTATGTATTTAAATAATAATTACCATCAAACTTCTCACTTGGAAGTTTACCCTCCTTGTAACCAAAGAAGATGTAATGTATTAATGGTTTCATTCCTGAATCTTTTATTTTGGGATATTTTTTTGTATAATAAAGTTCGTCGAATAGTTCTGAATTTTTTAGATGGTCATAACTTTTTTTATATATAAAAAATTTTTTTAAATTACCTTTAGATTTTAAAAAGAGGTAGAGGTATGGATTTTTGATAATACCCCTTCTATATTTCTTTTCTTTTTTTACTGTTTTAAAGTAATTTTTATCATCAATGTCTTCGGGACTATAATATTCTTCTAATCCGTATTTAAAATTGTTATGACGGGCCTCTTCAATCGCATCTAATGTAGATTCTAAATAGGCTAAACCATATTTTTGATCAGGTTCTAAATGTGCACCCTCAGCCCATTCATTCCAAGCATTAATAAATACAAATTGGTTATCTTTAGAATGTTCCTTTTTGGTCTGTATTATACAATTGAATAACCATTCTTGGTATAGTTCTGGAGATGAATTATTAAGTATTAATGCTTTTGACATAGTCCTTGCTGTATTATCNNAAAGCTCGGGTGAAGTATTAAAAAATATTGTACCATTATTTTTTTTCCTAGCTGTATTGTCCCAAGCAGGAAAAACGGTTTTATATAACTTATAATCAACAGTTGGTAATGCTTCTGTTTTATCTATTGTTTTAGCTAAATTATATATAAAACCATTAAAATCTGGATTTAATATGTCTACATTTTTTTCAGTAACAGGAGCAATATGATTTGGTGGGAATTCTAAGGTGGCATCTAATCCCCATTCAGAAGGATTTGCATTAAAACCACCTGTCCTAGTATTGATTAAGTAGAGGCCATCAAAACCATTTTGCTGGACATAATCTTTCCAAATTTTAATAACATTTACCATTACTTCTTTTGGGATATAATGAGGTCTGTAAATAATTAGCATAGGACAATTGTTTATTTTGATATACCTGTCGTCCTTAAAAAATGGCATTATATCTTCAATAAACTTAAGATGATCTTTTTCTTCAAAATTTTGAGCCATTAAAATATCATTTTCAGATCCATCCCAACGACGAGACCATGGTTCATTAGCCCAACATAACATGAAAGGAAAATCTAAACTTTTATCATTTAAATAATTAAAAATTGGCTTTTCAAGAAGTCTATCACCTGAAAACCAATAATAATGGAAACAAAATCCATATATTCCGTACTTCTTAGCAAGTTCAACCTGTTTATAAAAAGTATCATTGTTACTTAGATCATAAAAACCCAATTCATCGGGTAAATGGGGTTGATAATGTCCGAAAAATTGTGGCTGAGCTTTGGTTACATTAGTCCATTCTGTAAATCCTTTACCCCACCA
>PMGM01000073.1:791-5536 GCA_003158115.1 Methanobacterium sp. | reverse complement strand
CTTGTTTATAGATTTGTTACCCATAAATCTGAATGTATTTTCTTCAAATTACAAAAAACGCTGCTAGAAGTGATATAGATATAGCAAGGCATGTGCTGAACATAAAAACATAGATAAAGCCCCCGTATATTTGATTGTTTGGAATAATAAAAAGTAGTGTAGCAATTGCTGAAGGGCAAAGAATTAGTCAATTCACAAATTCCTAATAAAAAAAATAGAATTTCAAGTATCCCATAATTAGTATCTATCTTTTCTCTCTAAATTATCATAAAAATCTTTATATGTTTTTTTAATTTTTTCTATAATTTCTTTTTTTAATATTATATTGCGTTCTTTAACAGAAGTTAAATGTTTAGTTGGAGTTAAATGACTAATAGCGTCAAAAATGATTGAAAAATATTCATTATCATGACTTAAATCAACAATTGTTAATCCGATATCTGATGCAAATTTTTCACTCTTACTTTTTAGATATTTTATTTCTTCTAAATTTGTTACATCTTTGTCTTCAAACTTAATAAAAATTTCTTGTTCTCTACCTTTCTTATGAAATTTAGAGATTTTATACTCAACATATTCTAACATTCTTTTTATCCCTCCAAATAGTCTAATTTAAAAAAAAATATTATTTTAGTAANNAGAGCTATAAGTCCTGCAAATATTACGATTATTATTGCAGCTACGTAGTATAGATACATTGATGGTGCTCCTACTTTTCTTGAGAAGTCCATTGCATACATATTACCATTGTTATCACCAGCTATTATATCATCACCATATACGATTGGTGATGTTAATGGTGAATTAAAGAGGTAATATCCTGGCATATAACTCCATGCTTGGTTACCACTGTATTTATTTAACACATATACAGTTCCGGTGGTAGAGGTTACTACTATGTTGTCTCCCATTAGTGCTGCTGTTGATTCTACATTTCCAGTGTTAACTGACCATTTTAGTGTACCATCTCTCATATCCAATGCAGTAAAATTACCATTGTCAGATCCTACAAATACAGTATTATCGTTTGGATCGAGAACAGCTGATGATTTTATTGTGGAATTAAGGTTATAAGTCCATAATATGGTCCCATTGGTAGTATTTATGGCATAGAAGTTTCCGTTGTTTGTTCCCATGTACATTGTTGTGTTGTTGATAGCGGGGGATGTTTCTACTGCATTTCCAGTATTGAAAGCCCAGTTTTGTGTACCATTGTTAATATTTACACTATATATGTTTCCATCATCTGATCCAAAGAAAACTGATCCATTGGAGATTGTTGGTGATGATTTTATCGCATTTGTGGTTTGGAATTCCCAATTTAGTGTACCATTGGTAGTATTTAATGCATATAATCTCTGGTCATCTGATCCGAAATATATAACACCATTATCTACTGCAGGTGAACTTTCAATAGAATTACCTGTTTTGTATTTCCATAATTCATCTCCGGTTTTCTTATCTAATGCGTAGAGGTAACTATCTCCTGAACCAAAGTACACATCATCACCTGCTACAACAGGAGAACCTGTAATATTTCCTCCAGCTTGATAATTCCATACTTGTGAACCGTCATTCAAATTAAGGGCATTAAATAACCCACTTGACGAACCAAAATACAGTATCTTATCTGAAATGACAGGGGAAGTTAACATTCCCTTCGTTTGGAATAGCCATGCATCTGGATTGAAATCTGATGCTTCATCCATATATGCTGAATGATTTAAATCTTGCTGAAACATGGGCCAATCAGTTGCAGATGCTGGTGCAATTGCTAAAGGACTCATGAAAAAGCATGCTATAATGAATCCAATAAATATATTCTTTTTTTCAACCATTTTATCACCTATTCATAAACTATACTAAAAAATTTATTTTTATATGTCTCTGTTAAATTGGGTAACTCCTAAAGCGAAGAACAAAGCCGTGAAACCTATAAGTATCACTACATCCATCCATATGCCTCCTATACCCACTCCTTTTAACATCACGGCTCTTAAAGCATCGTTCACATAGGTTAATGGTAAGATATAAGCAATTTTTTGGAATATCCATGGCATTGTTTCGATAGGATAGAAAACTCCAGATACGAACATCATGGGCATGGTAATTGGCATCACACTCTGCATGAAATCTTCTTGAGATGAAACCCTTGCAGATATCATAATTCCAAATCCTATAAAACATAATGCCCCTAGCATTAGTATAAGAATTGTTAACACTATGCTTCCATTTATTATAATTCCAAATAGAACTATAGCCGCTATTATTAGTATTATTCCTCGGCCAGTTTCTTGTACTAATTTGGATATAATTTTACCACCTAAAACTGTTGTAACACTTGTAGGTGTCATAAACAATCTGGCAAGTTCTCCTCTTTCCCTTTCACCGGCTACAATTTCTCCCATACCAAAGACACATCCGAATAGGACAGTCATACCTATGATTGCAGGTACAAGGAAGTCTAAGTAGGAAATATTTCCATATAATCTATTTATTTGAAGATTGATAGTGTTTAATATGCTTTGGAATGGATTTCCTGCACTTCCAGCTACTTCATTAGTTGAAACAGCTAAAGCAGAAGTTGAATTAGCTTGAAGTTTTTGCACGGCTATTTGTTGATTTATTCCATTAAATATACCTTGAGTTGCAGGAATAATTACACCTGCAGCCATTTGATCCGATGAATCAACATCTACTATAATACTCTTAGGTGATGTACTAGTCAAATTATCATAATCAGTTGGAAGTATTATGGCTGCTTTGACCTCACCATTTTGAACCTCTTGTAATCCCTTAGTTGGATCCGAAGTGATATTCATAACATTGTAAAGTGTGTTATCCTTAATAGCAGCAAGTGTAGCATCACTTAAAGGCCCTTGACTTTGATCAACTACTACTACAGGTATATTATTTATTGTTCCACCCATACCATAACCAAAAAGAACGATCATGATTATAGGGAACATAAATAAGGATATTAAACGTGGTTTATGTCTCCATAATACCAAAAGATCTTTTTTGATCATCCACATAATCTTTTTAGTCTCAACCATCATCTACACCTTCTTTTTTGTATTTAGTTGTAACACTCATGAATACATCTTCCAATGAAGGGTCTTTGGTAGATATAGAGGTTATATTTCCTCCTTGACCGATTATCTCAGAGATTATTTGACTCACAGATTCATCTGAAGAGTCAATATCCATAACTAACCTCCCAGAATCGTGTTCAACAATCTCATGAATGCCTGGAACATTATTTAAATGGTTTAACATGCTTTCATCTAAATTGCTTATCATAACACTTAGTTCTTTTAAATCCCTATTTTTCCTTTCTATTTTTTCTTTTAATTGATCATAAGCTGCAGAGTCTTCTACTCCCTCTTCCTTTCGGAGTTCGTCCATAATTTCTATTACTTCAGAATTTTTGGATGACTTTTTATTTTTCTGTTCATTGATCATAGTGTCTTTAAGACCTCTCGGCGTATCAAAGGCAGCAAGAATTCCACCATTAATAATTCCAATCTCATCACATAGAAGTTCTACCTCGTACATATCATGGGAACATAGGATAATAGTACGTCCTTCAGAGTTCAATTCTTCAACTAAGTCCCATAAAACTCTCTTGGTTGTGGGATCTAATCCTATGGTAGGTTCGTCAAGGAATAATATTTCTGGTTGGTGAATTAAACTAGCTACAACCGATGCTTTTTGTTTCATACCTCCGGAAAGTTGTTTAACTATTTTATTTTGAGCATATTTGATGTCAACAAGTTCCATAAGTTCTTCGGCACGACTGGCCTTCAAGTCTTCTGGAAGACCGTAAAAGTCTGCGCATAGATCGATATTTTCACGGACTGTAAGATCACTGTAAAGACTTACTAGTTGGGGAACCATACCAATCTTTTCTCGAACTTCGTTGGGATTAGTCGCTATGTCGTATCCTGCTACATTTGCGGTTCCAGAGGTGGCCTGTACTAAACAGGTAAGCATTTTAATAGTAGTAGTTTTTCCAGCACCATTTGGACCTAGAAAACCAAATATGCTTTTGTTATCGATTTTCATGTTTAGAGCATCAACTGCTGTAAAATCATCATATGTCTTTGTTAGATCAAAGGTTTCGATTGCATATTTCATAATGATACCTCCTATTCTTCATTTTTGGAAAACATATCTCTCCAAAACTCCTCTAAAATTTGAGTTTTATGACATTGGAAAACCCTTTTGATTCGATTGAGTGTTTGAATTCCGTCATCAGTTATTTCGTAATATTTTATTTTCCTTTTACCTTGTGATCCCCAAGTACCTTCAATTAAACCTTCTTCTTCGAGATCGTGTAGTACTGGATAAATCTTACTTGGACCACGAATAGTTTCTCCATCAGAAGGACTTATTTCATTGATCTTTGACATGAGTTCATAGCCATGGCTTCTCTCTTTACTTATTAGCCAGAGAATCATTGTCTTTCCAAATCCCTTCATACTTCTTAAAAGTTTTAGATCATACTCTTTAAGATAATTTGATATTTCATTGCAATCAAATTCATTTTCGGGACTGATCTTATGTTGTTCTATTTTTTTATCCTCCACTGGAGGCCCATTATTTTCAATCATTATACACTCCACTATATTAATTTAGATATATCTAATTATGATATATAAATATTATATATAAAGATTTCGGAACATAAAAAAAATTGGCTCAATCTAATAAGGAGCTGGAACAGTTTGCATATATAACCT
>PMGM01000073.1:0-762 GCA_003158115.1 Methanobacterium sp. | reverse complement strand
CCTAATTCATTCATCTTTTTTATTTCGCTGCACCATCTCTACAGAAGTATCTCATAGGTTTATCATGGAGTAAATCATATTCTACCCACAATGGACAGGAATGACATTGACATATTTGTTTAATATCTAAATTTCTACATGTGGTTTTACCGTTAACACAATACATCCCTGGAAACAATTCAGGAGAGTCCACCATATTAGTTTTTTTAATTTTAGGTATGATTTCAAGCGTTTTTACATTTTTTTCTTGAAAGCATTGGTTCTCTGCCTGTACAGGACATGTCACACATTTACATTTTTCCCAATTTTCTAATGTGAATTTTATTTGACTCAAAAATAATCACCCCATGTTTTATTATTGTCCATCATTTGAGATAATTTTTACCATCGAACATAAAAATTTATTTTGTACATATAATCAACCATTTATTCTATTTCTTTAAATCATGTTATAATTAAAAATATAAGAAATTATAGGAATTAAGAAATAACNNAACAGGAATTAATACGCTAATTATAAAAAAGGGTTCGTTTAGTGGATATTGTTAAATCTGATAGGCATTCTCAGAAATATAAATTTTATCGAAATATTCACATATATGATTTGTTTGGTGATTATGGGCCGGGCATGCCTTTTTAAATTAATTTTTAAAAGATTCTTTTTATTGGACATGGTAGGTCCATGAATAGGTTATTAAAAAATTTTAATGATTGTAAACAGGGTTAGTTTGGTTAAATAACCATTAAAATTCGATGTATTTA
>PMGM01000046.1 GCA_003158115.1 Methanobacterium sp. | reverse complement strand
AAATTAATATATAAATTTTATGTATGGCCATTGCATATGTTCTGCTATAAATAAAGGAATATAGGAACCCACACAACCTTGAATGTTATAATCCACTAATAAAATCATGAATGAATTGAAAAATTAGTGGATTATTTTGGATCTTAATATACTCAATGTAGGTAATTGTAATTAAATAATAAATCAACATATTATGGATTTTTTTTACGGAATATGATTATTTTACTCTCACTAATCCCATTTTTATCGTTTATAGGAATTATTGTACCCTCAATCATTGTTTTAACATTAGTTTTAGATGTAATTAGGACTGCTCCATTTTTATCATCAAGATTATTTTCATAAGAAACATCAATTTTTAGTTCGAGATTATTAAATATTTCATAAATATTTTTTCCTATAGACGATTCTTTATTACAACTTATGAGCTTCTCAGCTGCAGAATTCATATATTTTATCCTTTCTTTAGAATCTATAGCTATTACACCATCACTAATTGATTTCAATAAAGAAAAGATCACTTTATCATAATTTTTTAATATTTCTTCTTCGTTTCTGTTGAGGAGTATATCTATAGCTGTGTAAAGTTCATTTTCCTCAAATGGCTTGTGAAGGAATCCAAATGGCTCTTTAAGTATGAATGCTGAAGGATGGGTAGTTTTAGCCCGTTCAACTGTACTTTTATCAGAATAAGCTGTGAGATAAATAACTGGTATGTCAAATTTGGTTCTTATGGTTTCAGCAGCTTCAATACCATCAATTTTACCCTCTAATACAATGTCCATAAGGACTAGATCTGGTTTATATTTTTCACTAAATTTTACTGCATCTTCACCAGTAGAAACAATTGCAGGAACTTTATATCCTGCTTTTTCTAGACTTTTTTTAATATCATCTGCAGTAATCCTCTCATCCTCAACAACCAAAATTTTAGCATCCATTTAATGCCTCCCGGAAAATAGTAGTTTAATGGTTAAAAACAAGCATAAATCCACTAATACTATAATCATTGTCTCTAATTATCTTTAGATTACATTTAACTGGAATATCTTCCCCTTGCTTATTCTTTAAGATAACATTATCTTTCAAGAGTTCATTTTTTTTATAAAAATCGTGTAGTGATTTATACTGTTTATCTAAGGGTGTGAATACTTCCCCTAATTCTTTCCCACTTGCATCATTTAAATCCCAACCAGTTAAAGATTCGGCAAGTGAATTCATCAATATTATTTTTCCATAAGCATTGGTTGATATCACGGCATAATTAATGTTTTTAAGCATTGCTGATAGGAGCATATCATGATCCTTCTCCATTTTATGGCGATGTAATGTTATTTCAATAACTTTATGAAGTTCACTTTCTTCAAATGGTTTTTTCACAAGTCCAGTTTCATCCTTAACTATATATCCCGAAGGTTCAGTTATTTTAGCACGTTTTATTGTGTATTCATCCGAGTATGCAGTTAAATAAATCACAGGAATATTATAACGCAATTTTATCTGTCCTGCTGCTTCTATACCGTCCATTTTACCTTTTAATCTAATATCCATCAATACTAAATCCGGTCTAAGTTTTCCTGCCTTGTCTACTGCATCCTCCCCAGTAGAAACCATGGCAGGAACCCTATATCCTGCATTTTCCAGACCACTCTTAATATCTTCTGCAGTGATTCTTTCATCTTCAACAACCAAAATCTTTGATCCCATTCATTTTATCCCCCAAACGATCTCCAATAATTTTGATTTATCTAACGTTCAATAAGTATCTTATTAATAGAGTCTAAAACTGCTTCTACACTTGCTAATACAACATCATCTGTAGTAGATCTTCCTGTTGCACTATTTCCACTTTTATCCCCCATTACTACAAAAACCTCTGCAAGGGCATTTGTACCTCCAGTGATGGCTTCTATATTATATTCCTTGAGTTCAATATCAGCAGTTTCCCCTACAAGACTCTGTATNNTTTATAGCCGCATCTACAGGGCCAACTCCAGTTTTTGCTGTAGTTTTAATTTTACCCTCAATGTTCAGTTTTACTGTTGCGGTAGGCATAACATTATCGCCAGTCATAACCGAGAATCCTTCAAGCTTAACAATTTCAATATGAGCTTTTCCAAGTACAGTTTCTGACATTGCTTTTAGATCAGCATCTGTAACACATTTCCCTTTATCGCCAAGTTTTTTTATCTGATCAAAGACTTTTTCAAATTGATTTTTATTTAAGTCTATTCCATATTCTTCAAGTTTAGATTTAATTGCATTAGCACCTGTATGTTTCCCCAATACAATTCTACGTTTATGTCCTACCATTTCAGGAGTTATAGGCTCATATGTTTCGGCTTTTTGAAGAACTCCGTGCACATGTATTCCAGCCTCATGAGCAAAAGCATTATCACCGACAATAGCTTTGTTTGGTGGCATTTTAATACCAGTGATCCTTGATACGAACTCGGAGGTATCTACTAAAAGTGGAGTATTAATATTGGTCTTTATGTTATATTGAGATGTTAATGCCATTACAACTTCTTCTAAGGATGCATTACCTGCTCTCTCACCTAATCCATTAATAGTTACATGTGCTTGGACTGCTCCCGCTTCAACTGCACTGAGGGAGTTTGCAGCAGCAAGTCCAAAATCATCATGACAGTGCACACTAATGGGGGTAGATAATATTTTTTTAAGTTCAGATATCAAGTATTTCATTGATAATGGTATCATAACACCTACAGTGTCTGGTACATTTATGTAATCCACACCTGCATCTTCAACAGCAGTATATATCTCTTTGAGAAAGTCAAATTCGGTTCTGGTGGCATCTTCTGCTGAAAACTCAGCGATTATTCCATGATCCTTTATATATTCAATTGCATCGACTGATTTACTGAGGATTTCTTCTTGGCTCATTTTGAGTTTATATTTCCTGTGAAGAGGAGATGTTCCTATAAATGTGTGTATATAATCGACTCCACAGTCGATTGCAGCGTTAAGATCGTTATTTAAAGGTCTTGCCAAACCACATATTTTAGAGTTGAGTCCAAGTTTTAAGATTTCCCGTGCTGCTCTCATCTCACCAGGAGATGAAGCTGGAAATCCAACTTCCATTGTATCAACACCAAGTTTATCTAATTTTTTTGCAATTCTTATCTTTTCATCGACTGTTATTGCTACACCTGGAGTTTGTTCACCATCTCTTAAAGTGGTATCAAATATTCTTACACTATTAGGTAAATTCATAGTCTTTTTCACAGTTTCTATATACATTAGACAGACCCCGTATGATTTGAGTTTATATAATATTGGTATTAGTTTTTACTTTAAAAAAATTTGGCATTAATTATTAACAAAACAATTAATTGAACTATTAAATCAATATTTAGTTTCAAGTACCCATAATCAAGCTAAGGAAGTTTCTAAGTCCAGGAGCAAGTCCCAAGATAAAAATGGCTAATTTCAACATGTTTGCTATTGTTCTATCTTCTATATATGTGTCAATAACATAAAGAGCACCTAATATTACGCCTATTTTAAGTGGGAACATTATTGCAGCAGTACCAAAAACAGCTGTTAATGCACTGGGAAGTACATGCTGCTCATAGTATCCATAGTAATCCACAGCAATAAACGTTGATGATGCATCAAATAGATGAGCAGTTAATACGCTTAAATTAAATTTATTATTTAATAAAGACCATTTCTTTCTTAAGAGTACAAATATTCCAGATATAATAGCCCATACTCCTACAACTTGGATAGTTGCAATTGGGTTAATTGGACCCATAAATAGAATATTAGGAACACAAAGAACAGCACCAACAATAAATATGAAGTACCTATAATCAAACTTTGTTCTCTTTTCTATTAATACTGCTGCTAGAACAGTAACAATTGCCATTGATCCCGTTAAAAGATAAATACCCGGAGTTACTAGAAGATAGGTAAGTGGATAAATATTATTATCAACAAGAGCCCTAGTACTCGATCCAAAAAATATGAATGGAATAAGTGGGATCATAAGCTCGGCAGGGTCTTTTTTGATATATTTAAACATTTTAATTATTACAAGGATAATAATACCCAATATTATACCAAATACTATGGTGTTAAGAATGGTATATCCCGGATGGAGGTAAATGAAGTTTTGCCGAATGTATTCAAGTATTCCCTGAAAAAAATCAAATATCATGATTTTAATATAGATCTCAACAGTTTAAAATTATGGTAAATTTGTTAAGAATCATAAAAAAAAAATTATGTCTAAAAATTAATTATATTAGAAATATACTCTAACCTATTCTTTTAATTTTTTTGTTGATCACTTCTTTCAATATGAGTGGTAAAGGCGTTCTATCACCATATACGTTCGTTTTTCCTGATAATATAACCTCAATTATATTTTCATACGAAAAATCTGCATCTAATTCTGTTACACAACTTCCTATGGCTTCTAAAAAGTGAGCATCACTTGATCCTATTTCTGGGATGTTCCTTTTGATAGCAAGATTTTTTGCACGCCAGTTTGAATAACCAAAAACATATCTTGAATTCATGGTTTCTATTGCATCAATATCCAAATCCCTAACATTATCACATAGTCCTTCTCTGTATCTTACAAATGGATGAGCAGCAACTGCTATTCCTCCAAGATCACGAATATTTTCAACTGTTTCTTCAGGAGACAATCCTTTTTTAACATCCTCATTTATTCCTAAAGCTACAATATGTCCCTTGCTCGAGCTTATTTCCATTGCAGGTACTACAACAAAATCTTTAAAGTCTTTAGCCTCTTTTATAGTAGCCATTGATCCTTTAATCGTGTTATGATCAGCAACGGCAATAGCATCTAATCCTATTGCTCTTGCTTTCTTTACTATATCTTTAGGAGATGCAGTAGAATCATTTGAATGTGTGCTATGTATATGTGGATCCAATATCATTTTAAATTTCCTCTTAGTATTATTAGTTAATTCTTGAGATTTGTTTTATTATGAAATTATTTCTGGATTATTTTAATATTTAATGTGTATGTTGAGATATTATAGTTTTTATAAGACCAACCGGACCTGCCATCATTACATCTCCTGCAGGTGCAGCGTAATGAACATTTAAGTCTGTTTTTTCTAATATTTTTCTCATTGGACCTGTTGCAACAATACATTCAACACCATTCATAGGTGCTGTGACCCATGCACCATGTCCCTCATCTTCATGTACTTCTTCATGAGTAATGGTACCATTTTCAAGTTTTCCAAGTAGATGTACGATCTTTTCTGGATCTAAAGCCCGGGTATGATGTTCAAAAACTCCTAATATTTTGTTATTTTCAAACGATGCTGCTAGGGTATGACCATTTCCAATGTCCATAACTATGTAACTATTAATATTTTTAACATAATTATCGCAAGTTGCTCCACAAACGGAAGCAAATTTAGAATCCATAATAGTAGTTTTATATCCTTTTAAAGTATTTAAAACACCATTCATCCTGGTAAAATATTCAGGAACTTCATTATAATAAGCAAATTCTTCAGGACCTCTTGCAACATCTAATTTTTCCTTTATTTTCATGAAACGAAAATTACGATCTCCCATTCCCTCCATATAGCCATGATCCTGAACTGCCACACCGATATAATCAAAATCTAATGTTACATCAAATTGTAATAAAGCATCTCGAATAGCATTTAAATCAATATCCTTAAGTTCGATATTGCCTAGTTCCGGATGATTTTCATTATTAGGGACAATTTTTATTCCCAAAGACCTTACTCGGTTTATATCATCCCTTATAGTTCTTGCAGAACTTTCGGTCATTAGAACATTATAACCCCTTGCTAAATGGTTCTTTACTGCATTGTTTACTGGTCCTCCTCCCATTGTAACTCCTTTAATTAATAGATCATTATGATGTCCTCTTATTCTATTTGCAATTATTTTGGTAGGTGCAGGCATTACAATTTTAACAGAATTTTCGATTGGTTCATCTGTATTGTAAAGCATTATATCCTGAGTTCCAACTCCAATATCAACAGCTAGTATCTTCATATTTTTACATCTGTTTTTTGATTCATATTAAATTATCAAAAAATAAATAATGTACAAATATGTACAACAAAGGTTTAAGTAGTACATAAATATAAATTTAATTTATACATTAAACTTAAAATGTAGGTATCCTAAGAATACATAAAATTCAAATAGGATGTATGATTGTATCTTATTTAAATATAATATAAAAAAAATTTGTTTAAGGTGATTAAATGTATAAAATAACACTACCAGAAAAGGATACTCCAAAACAATGGTATAATATAGCTGCAGATCTTCCAGTTGAACTTCCAGCACCATCACAAACAGAAGAAGGCCATCAGCTTGAAAATCTACCCAAAATATTCTCAAAATACGTTCTTGAACAAGAGATGAGTCAAGAGAGATGGATAGATATTCCAAAAGAAGTTAGAAATGTTTATAAACAGGTTGGAAGACCTACTCCACTTTTTAGAGCAACAGGACTAGAAAAATATTTGGACACACCTGCCAAGATCTATTACAAACGAGAGGATATGTCTCCAGTAGGCAGTCATAAACTGAACACAGCAATAGCACAAGCATATTACGCTAAAAAAGCTGGTGCTGAAAGATTAACAACAGAAACTGGGGCAGGACAATGGGGATCAGCTTTATCTCTTGCATGTTCCCTTTTAGATCTTGAATGTACAGTTTATATGGTGAATGTTTCATTCAAACAAAAACCATATCGTAAAACTGTTATGCATCTTTATAATGGAGAAGTAATCCCTTCACCAAGTGAGAGAACAGAGTTTGGAAGAAAAATACGTAAAGAAGATCCTAATCATCCAGGATCACTTGGAATAGCAATATCAGAAGCAATTGAAGATGCTTTAACAGATGATAAGGTATTCTACGCACTTGGAAGTGTATTGAATCATGTTCTCCTACATCAAACTGTTATAGGTCTAGAAGCTAAGAAACAATTCGAAATCATAGATGAAACTCCAGATGTAATGGTTGGCTGCGTCGGAGGAGGAAGTAATTTTGGAGGAGCAGCATTCCCCTTCATGAAAGACAAAATTTCGGGAGATCTTGATTGTCAATTCTTAGCTGCAGAACCTTCATCTTGCCCAACATTAACACAAGGCGAATATAGATACGACTACGGTGATACAGCAGGTTTAACACCATTAATGAAAATGTACACACTTGGACACGAATTTGTACCTCCTTCAGTACATGCAGGTGGTTTAAGATATCATGGAATGTCACCATTAGTCGCTTTACTCGTAAACCAAGGTTTAGTAGAGGGAAGAATAGTTAACCAGACAGAACTTTTCGAAACAGGAAAAATATTTGCTAATGCAGAAGGAGTTATTCCTGCACCTGAAACTTGTCATGCAATTAAAGTTGGAATGGACGAAGCAATAAAATGTAGAAAAACTGGAGAAGCAAAAAATATATTTATAAGCTTTTCAGGACATGGTTTACTCGATCTTCAGGGATATGATGACTTTTTAGAGGGCCATTTAACCCAATAATATCCCTTAATTTATTTTTTTTTAGAAATAATCATATTTCATTGGATTAATATTTTATTAAATTAATAATCTGATTTTAATAAAACTTTAAAAAAATAATTCAAATTTTAAATATCAGTAAAAACTAATCTATTTTAATTCTAATTGAATTTAAGATATTTTATTAATATTTGAAATATTTATTTATATGATTCGATCTATATGATTAATTAGATAATAATGGAGGATAATAGTTATGTATCAAATAGGGGAAGCCTTGATAGGAAATGGCAATGAAATAGCTCACGTTGATTTAGTAATAGGAGATAAAAATGGCCCTGTCGGTGCCGCATTCGTGAATAACATGGCTAACATGTCAATAGGACACACACCACTTTTATCTGTTATAAGACCTAACTTGCTAACCAAACCTGCTACGCTTATAGTACCAAAAGTAACTGTAAGAGACTTAAAAGATGCAGATAAGATCTTTGGACCTGCACAAACTGCTGTTGGTCGGGCTGTAGCAGATGCAGTAGCTGAAGGAATAATACCAAAAGAAGATGTAGAAGACATTGTAATAATTGCAGGAATATTCATACATCCTGGTGCAGAGAATTACCGTAAAATCTACCAGTACAACTATGGTGCAACTAAGTTAGCACTACAAAGAGCAATGGAGGATTATCCGTCTGTGAAAAAAGTTTTAGCAGAAAAAGATCGTGGAACACATCCAGTAATGGGATTCAAAGTAACCAGACTATGGAGTCCTCCTTATCTTCAGGTTGCTCTAGACTTAGACAACATGGACGATATGGAACGTATAATTAATACACTTCCTAACAGAGAAAGAATACTCATTGAAGCCGGAACACCACTAGTTAAGAAGTTTGGTGTTGGAATCATTGGAAAAATAAGAGATCTTAAAAATGATGCATTTATAATAGCAGATCTAAAAACTTTAGATGTTGGACGTATTGAAGTTAAAATGGCTGCTGATGAGACTGCAGATGCTATAGCCATTTCAGGACTTGGTACAATAGAATCAATTGAAAAGGCTATTCATGAGGCACAAAAACAGGGAATATACTCAATTTTGGATATGATGAATGTGGAAAACATCGTTGAAAAACTTCAAGTACTTGAACATAACCCAGATATTGTTTTACTCCATAGAAACGTTGATCTAGAAACTAAACAAGCTGAAAGAGGAGAAAAACTTGCAGAAGTTACTGAATGGGGTAATATAAACCAGATCAAAGAGATTCTTGGTGAAGGTAAACTTGTTGCTGTTGCTGGAGGAGTAACTCCAGATCGTGTTGATAAAGCCCTTGATAGTAAAGCAGATANNGTGCGTCGCTCGGCACAGGACTTCTTAGATCGCATGCCACAAGATCCTGACACCATGAGACTAGCTATGGATGAAGACGAATCTATCTGAATAGTTTGAGGATTAATTCTAAATATCCCCATTTATATTTCTATTTTTTTTGAAATTGGCTTTTTTTTCTTTGTAATTAATGGAGATCCATTATTTGAATTCTCTTTTGAAATATTTAGTAAATTAATAGATTTCACATAAATTTATTCAATGAACATTATACATAAATTAAAATATTATAGTCTAATTACAAAAAAAATAAGTCTTTTATGTGTTTATTACTAAAAATGATATTGTAAAGTAATAATTTAAGTTGAAAACCTAATGGAGTAATTATTATGATACTAGGTATCATCAGATTAATAACTCCACTTTATAACTATTTTTAACATAAAAGCTATATGAAAAGTATTACGTTAAATTATATTCTTCTCATCAATTAATTTTTTTATTTTTTCTTTTCATATGTTTTCATGGATATGGTGTTATTTTGTTAACAATTAATCTGGATGTGTACGTTCAGGAAGTAACAATACAGCACCAATAAAAAAGCATATACCTCCTGTAAATGTTCCTAGATTCACTAGTGTTAAATTAATTGGCTGTCCAGTTAATGGTAGAACAAAAGCAGCAATTGCGGAAACACCAAAAGCAATTGACCCTAATAGGTTTAATAATGCTATTTGCCATGAAAGATTTCCTATTTTCCATGAGAATAAGGAGTGTCCTACCTCCATCCACACCAGCCCACTTGCAATCAAAAAACAGACTGATCCATATACATCAGGCCCCCAAACATGGTGGTTTATCTGTTGAATGGTTAGAGTACTGTTCAGAGCGTAGAAAGTGCTTATATTAAAAAAAAGTGTACCAATTAACTGTACAACACTAGCAAGCCAATCAATCCTACGGGGTTCCCAAGTAAAAAAACGTTTTTTCTCATTTAATAATAAACCTTTAGGGGTTTGACGTGTGTTTACAGTTTCAATGTACTGCGAGAAGGCAGCTGTTGTAAAAAAAATTGAGCCAATGAAAAATGTCATTCCATCTATTTGATTGCCAACCCAATCCACATAACCTGGTGCAGCACCAGCTGCAAAACAAATAGAACCAAATGCGAAGAGTATACCTATCCACCATCCAATTGCTCCTGGAGCCCACCATGCGGATTTATTTCCTCTATCCAAAAGATTGTAGTGTTTACGATGGTCTCTAGAATCCCAATTGACTTGAGTACCTTTAGGATGTCTTAGAATTGCTCTTGTTACAAAAGGTCCAGGGCCTTCAGTTTTTATACATGACCATCCCTCGGGGAGGTTGAGTGAAGATATCTCTGAACAACTTACTTTTGTTTCCTTCAATTTTTACCTCCATGTGCCCATAAAATAGTAATTTCTATAAATAATTCTTAAATTATGTTATATTAATACATTATATAATAAAATTATGCCCTAACTCCACAATACCAATCCAAAATAACTTCGTCATAGTTTCATTTAAAAAGGTTGGAAATTTATAATCCAATTATTTAAAAATAATTTATTAGATGACAAACATATTATATGCAGATTAAAGGAATATTCAGAAATAATATTAAGTTTAATAACAGTTAATTATTAGAATGCTAATGAGGAGCTAAAATGACAATACTGGGTATCATCAGATTAATAACTATACTTTAGGGTCATTCTTAACATAACTTTTCGGATAAAATTATTATTTTTGATTTTATTAATTCATGTAAATATGCAGACAAGATACAATTTAAAAGTCAATGGGCTGTATTTTTCGACTATTCATAGACCACAATTTTAGAATTAAACTNNTTGCTTAGTTTCCCGCTAGCTTGATTACTCATTTTTATGTTATTAAAGGTGAATGAGAATATTTAATCATTTATAGCATATTTCAACTAGTCGGATCTTTATAGCAACTAAAAATTGCAATGGAGAAACGTTTACTCATTTTAGGATCAATGATTCATTNNGTGTGGCACTGAATGCTGAATTAAATTAATTATGAGTTTTATATTTTTTTTATCGAGGTTTTATTTTGTTTTTTAAGAGTAGATGCTCTTCGCATAGTGATCAACAGTTTTAAATAATAGTTCACTATTAATATCATTTACAAACCGAATTATTTTAAAACCGAATCATTCTGAATTATACTTATGGAGTTGTGATTATTTATGGGAGAAGATAATACGAATAAAATGATTGATGATTTTATAAGTTACTATCATCGTTTTTGGGGTGAAATGAGAACTTTAGATAGAGATTTCAAAGCAGGATTTCCGTTTGAATTAAAAGGTTTAATTGACATTGGATATTATGAAAATCAGCCTATGTATGTAATAGCTGAGCAGATGAAATTATCAAGATCACAAATAACTTNNCGTGTTACTGATGAAAAAGATCGTAGAATAAATAGAGTTGTCCTCACCGCTGAGGGGCGGAAAATGAGGGAAAAATATTTAGAGGTTTTTAAAAAACATTGGAACCAAAAATTATCTTCATTAACAACTGAAGAATTTGAAGAACTTTATAAAAGTATAGAAACAATTAAAAAAGTTACTATAAAAATTATGGGGTCAAAAGATGAATGAAAA
>PMGM01000067.1 GCA_003158115.1 Methanobacterium sp. | reverse complement strand
CTTAAAAAATTTGGATTCTCAAGAATATATATAGCTGATCTTGATGCGATTGAAGGAAAAGGTTCAAATCTACAAATTGCAGGAGAAATTAACAAAATCATTCCGGTGATGTTTGATTCTGGAATAAAAAATTCTATTGAAATTCAAAAAATTCTTGATAGTGTTGAGAAGGTAATTGTAGCAACAGAGACAATTGAAAATTTTGATGAAATTGAATTGATATTCTCCACTTTTCCCAAACAGAACTTTGTTCTTAGTATCGATATTAAGGATGGAAATGTACTGGGTAAACATATAAAAGTTGATTTTAAAGATATAAAAAAAAAAATAGAAGAAATCAACCCTATTGAAGTTATATTACTAGATATATCTCGGGTTGGAACGGAAAATGGGGTTGATCATGAGATTATAAAGAGCTTTATTGGTCTAGATACAGATCTTATCTTAGGTGGAGGTATAACACTTGAAGATATCACAGATTTACAATCATTGGGGCTTGAAAACTTTCTTGTTGGAACAGCACTACACTCGGGAAGTTTAAGTAGAATAGTTACGAAATTAAAGGGAAGATCATGCCGAAATTTATTATTATAGGGCCATTAACCAGAGACACAATTCTGAGAGAAGGTTTGAAGTACCACACAACAGGAGGAGCTGTTTATTATCAGGCTGTTGTACTATCAAAACTCGAAGTAGATGTAACTGCTATCATTACTCTTTCATTTGAAGATAAAGAACTTTTAAACGCTTTCCCAAGTAATGTGAATGTGATTCCCCTATTTTTTGATGAAACAATGGAATTCGAGAATATATATCCTGATATTGATCCTAATCACAGGGTTCAGAAAGCAAATGTGCCAAAAAATCCTGTTAAACCCGAAAACCTCCCTAAAAATATTGGGGGCTATGATGCTGTTCTTTTATGTCCATTATCACCTTCAGATATTCCCATTGAAACCATCAAATATATATCCACCTTTAATATACCAATTTATCTCGGTGCTCAGGGCTATTTAAGACAATTAGAACATCATAAAGTTATTTTAAAGCCATGGAATGACTTTCAGAATTTTTTAAAGTACATTCAAATGGTTTTTATAGATGAAATAGAAGCTAAGGTTATAATAGATAAAAAGGATCATGAACTCAATGTTATTGGTAAAGAATTATCACTTTTTGGTCCGGAAGAGGTTATTATTACTCGTGGAGATAGAGGTGCTATGATTTACTCATCAGTAACGAAGCATACCTATAAAATACCAGCATTTCCACCCAAGCAAACTATGGATCCTACCGGGTTAGGTGATACATACATGGCGGCTTATGTAACTAAAAGGACAAAAATTTCTGACCCTGAAACATGTGGGATATTTGCGTCAATGGTATCAACTATGAAACTTGAAAAAATTGGAGCCTTCCAGGGAAACAGATCCTTGATAAATAAACGTCTGAAGGAATTATAAATAAAATTCATTTATCCAAATTTTAATTGCTGTGCAATTAATTAAATTTTCAAAAAAAAAGTTTATAAAATTTTATTAATATGTTTAAATATTTATTTAATTAGACCTTAAGGAGACAATATGATGATTGAAGAAATTGATGAAAGTATATCTGATAATTTTCATAAGGATTTATGGAAATCACGAGGAGAAAAACTTGTAAAATGTGAAAAAATATTTCATAACACTTCTACTGATGGAACTGGATCTTATGAACAAGTCATATTAACATTTGAAGATACAGATCAGATTGATATAGAAAATACTTATAAAGTTAGTATTACAGCCAACAATATGGAATTTGGTATTTGTGATAGTTTTAACAATCCCCTGACTATAGCAACTATTATTGGAAAAAGGCTTCTTGATTATGATGAAATGCATTTTGACACCTTCAATAATGGTACAGGTGCAGTTTTGAGGGCTACACTTGTTTTTGAGGAAGATTATGAGATCAATGTAGATGGTTACAACTTGTTGATAGAAAAACTTATTGAAATGGATTGAGTTTATTTCAAAGTTTTTTTTTAAATTCACAAAAAAAAGCGTAATTATTTTTTTTTTTACACAAATTTATTTACCATCTTCCGAGTTAATACAGAAGATAGGGCAATATGAAGAAGGGTAAAACTCCTGCAGCAAAGAATATAACCATGCCTGCTAATGTATATTGATTATTTTTGTCCATTATACCTGTACACATGATTAATATGCCAACAAAGCCCATAATGGGTGGAATTATATGTGAGAATATTATTGCAAAATCGCTTACCATAAAGATCACTTTTTGATTAATTAAATTTAGTTAAAAGATAAATTTAGTAATTTATATTATATCAATTAAATCTTTTATCTTCATTCATTTAAAGTTATGTTGTTATTGTTGAAGATCTAAATTTTCGTGAATTTCAAGTATGGTACTCCTCAATTCTTTATCTGATTCTGCTATTAAATCGATTCTATCTACCATAATATCCCATTTATGTAGATATTCTACCAATTGCACAGGAGTTATATTATCATCCATATCAAGAATTAATGCTTCTGCTTCAGTAGTAATTTTACTGGCGCCAAATTCTATTAATGCTTTTTGAGCATCTTCAATTTGTGCAGTAGTTACACGAAATGATCTTGTTTTTCTTGTGATCTGGGCGATGTTTATTTTCATTCTTTGAAGCACAATAAGAACATGTCTTTTAAGAGCACCTTCTAGCACTTCAATATCGATTATATTTTTTCCTTTGTTTATTCTTACTGCTTGACATATCTGTGCAATATCCCTAGCATGTGCAAATGTAGGTTTAAGTCCTTCTCCACCATCATTACATTTCATATAAACTTTCATGAATCGTTCAAAAATATTCTCATCGTATCTTTCATTAAGATAATTTAGATTCATCTTGAAAACTTTTGCTAACTCGATAACATCTGGATTTTTAAGAAAGATGTGTAATGGAGCCCTTCTCAAATGGGCTTCATCCATTATGCTTATATCCAAATTAGTTGAAAATGCAGGTATAAAATTGCTGTGCACTATTACGGGAATACCTCTAACATAGACCACATCTCTTTTATTTTCCATTGGAACAATAAGTCTATTTAAAATAAGTTCATGATCGTCCCTTTGCCTTCCAAGATCGTCTATTAGGAGTATACCACCATTAGCCTTTATTATTGGGCTTGTTTCATAAACTCCTTTGTTCGGATCGTAATTAGTTTCAAGTTTATTTAAATTTAGTTCAGCACCAGTTAAAACAAATGGGGCATGAATCTTAACCCATCTAGTATCTTCAGGCTGTTCTGGGCACATCCTATGGAAATCCTGGTCGTAAATTTGTATAATTTTACCTCCAAATTCAACAAATTTTGGAATTATAATTGGAGGTAGTAGATCAGACATTTTGCCTGTTAAAAAAGTTTTACCAGTTCCGGGAGGTCCATAAATGAATATTCCTTTACCGATAATGCAAGATTCAATAAGGGATTCCTTTGCATATTCTACTCCAACAACGTCCTTGAATGTAGTCTCAACTACTTCTGGAGGTATTTCTATTGGATACCTTCCTTTTAGTTGGGCTTCCATTATGGTATCATAATTCTCATAACTAACAGGCGCAACACCAATATAAGGATTTTCTTCTGATATTCCCCTATTTTTTTCACGGCCTTTTTTTGATATGCTGTACTGAACGCTTGAAAATAGGAAACTACCACTAACAGGTGCACATAACCCTTCTTTTTCAAGTTTGCTCAAACACTTTTCCAGAATATCCCAGTGTATACATGTTATATCGAATATTGTACTGGTTTTAACAGTACCATAACTTGTTATAATCTTCAATATCAGATCATTAACAAATGATTCTGATAATTGAAGTTCTTCAAGTGTTTTAGGCTGTTTAAGGACTTCAAATATATGTTCCATTTTTGAATCATGATAATAACTCATTCAACCACCTTATCTTTGCAATAAATACCCCTTTACAAATTTATTGTTATTATATGTATATAATAGATAAGGTTTGAAGCCTTTCTACATAATATCCTTAATTTGTCCAATATCTGATATAATATCAAGTTCTAAACTCTTTTCTTTAATTATAACCCTTTCAGATTCTTTCAATTCTGGAGTTAAAAATACTGCAGACATACCTGCATTTATGGCGCCCAGGATATCGTCATTAAAATTGTTTCCAATCATAACTGAATTTTCTGCTTTACAGTTCATTGTCTCCATTGCAAGTTCAAATATTGCAACATCAGGCTTTTCAACACCTGCTTCTTGGGATGTTATAACAGAATCGAAGAAATGATGTAATCCTAATCTAACAAGTTTTTCGTATTGTTTAATAGTTATACCATTTGATATCACACCTAAATGGTATCCTCTTGCCTTGAGATGAATAAGTGTGGACATGGTTTCGGGGAATAATCTTAACAATGCGAATTTTACATTGTGATATGTAATCATTCCAAGAGCAACTAAAAGTGGTTTTTCTTCGCCAAAAACTTCTTTGGTCAAGACATTTAAATGTCTATCATAATTTGAACCCTTTTCTTTGATGATTTTTCTCAAAAGAGTGTAAGCATCATCAGGAGATAATGGTAATCCTGCATCAATCATTACATTTAATGCAGCTTTTCTAGCTAGTTTTGCAAAACCTGAGGTATCGTATAATGTATCGTCAATATCAAAAAAAACAGCTTTTATCATTTTTGCACCATTGTTTTCAAAGATAAGAAATATACTACAGAATATACTAAAGAATAAAATCGATAATAAATATTAAATAAATGAAAAGAATAATACGAGTTAATATTACAATTCCATAAAAAAGAATTTAATGGATTGTTTTTAATATTTGGGTAAAAAAATAATTTTAACAATTTTATCCCTCTAAGATTAATTATTATATTCAATCAACCAAAAAATGCATCCAGACTGCTCTGTTTTTCTTTATGTAATATATCCTCTTTTGAGAAACCAATTGCTTCAATAATCCTTGAAACTGCAGGAAGAACCTGATTTTCGATATAATAATTTGGATCGTAATTGGCAACATCAACATCTTCTAATGGGATTGCACGTTTACTGATGGGTTCTTTTCCTTTCACTATTACGTAACGAATTATAGCTCCTCTAGCAACATTTCGCCCACAAGCAATTGATTTTTTAGCTGCTAAAACATGAGGGGCCATTTGAACATAATCGTCGGGATTTTTTGTAAGTTGAGTATGTATTACAAGATCTTCAAGGGGAATTTTACCCTTTTTAATCTCTTCAACTATCTCACGGATGATTTTTGTAGCTTTTTTAGGGTTAGCTTCTTCAAGAATGGCTCTTAAAACCTTTTCTTGTGTTTTTTTGGCAACTGGAGCCCAATCACGCCTAACCAACTCTAATCCTTTAACAACAATATTACTATTTTCTATGAGGGCGTATCTTTTCTTTGTTACAAAGAAACCCCTTTCATAAAAACCTTCATATTCGAGTTCCATTCCTTCAGGGAGGTTTTTATTCACATCCCCTAGGAACTCGTTAACTTTCTTTAAAATTTCATCATTCAACAAGCACACCGTTTATCATGCCGTGCTGGCCTGGCCTTGAGGTTACTTTAACCTTGCCGAGACTAGTATCTACAACGGCTCCTTTGGTTATGATATTACGCCTGACAAAGTGAGTGTTTGCAGTATTTTCAACTACTGTCATGATCTCTGCTACCTGTATCTTATTGGTTTTAGGATCCACAACATTGATGTTTTTTTCGTTTGCCAGTCTAATTTTCTCGTTACCGCCTTTAGTTCTGATTATTTTGGTTTTACGGTCTCCTATCTTGGTATCTGCTGGGTCTCTTCCAAATTCCATATTTCTTTTATTTCTGTAGGTCTTCGCACGAGCACCACTTGGTTTTCTTAATGATTTTCCTTGCCAAATTGCCATTATTTCACCTCTAAGCTTAAAATATAAGTTTATTTCATATTCATGAAAATTTCATCATGGATGATATTTATCATAATTGTATATAATTTGGATTTCCTAAAAAAATCTTTCTAGGAAAGACTTCATTTGTAGATCACTCTATATTAATATTTTTAATTTTTATATCTTTTAATCCAAATAATAATATAAAATATTTAACTAGAAAAACTATCAGTAATTTACAGTTTTTTTTAGTGATCCATGTTTTATTGATGAAGACATAAAAATATGTTGTTTTAAATGCTGGGGTTCATCATAAAATGATTAAATAATATTAAACAATTAAAATAATCGATACAATACTAGATGTACATAAAATTTCAAAAATGAAAAATAAGATAAATAAACTAGTGAATGGAAATTAAATAATTATGATTATTAATTTTATAAATGAAAGCTTTTATAATAAATTTTGATGATGATTAACTGAGAGGAATGGATTAAATGGTTAAAAAGATGCAGAATAAAAAAAATAGTGAATGGGAAGAAATTAAAGATCCAGAAGATGCAATTTGGAGACCAGAAGCAATTGGTGAAGAAATAAGTGGTAAATATATCCGTAGAGAAGATGATGTTGGAATGTATCACAGTACCAAATATACTTTGGATACTAAAAAAGGAGAAATGGAGGTATTCGGATCAACAGTATTAGATAACAAATTTAAGGATATAACATTGGGATGTGAAGTTAAAATAGTATATCAAGGTGAAAAACCAAGCACACCTCCAAAAAAACCTTTTAAATTATTTCAAGTCTTCATAAGGAAAGACTAATGGATCATCTGCAGATAATTATCTAGCTTATGAAATTTAATCCTTAAAATGAATTAATATAATTATCCACAATTTTTCAAGAATTGTAATATCATAGTTTTTATAGCTAATGATCTAATACCCAATTAAGAACTTTTTGGGAATTAAACTAAAAAATATATGATGAACAAATTTCTCGAATCTACATACATTTCAATTTATATTTCAAATTAAAGGGTTGGAAACATCCTAAATATCGATTATGAGTTTATTTGAAAATTTTCTGATTTTAGATAATCAGAACATTTTTTTCTTAAATTCAATTTAAATAATATAATAAATATTTAAAAAAGGAGAATGGTGAATCTTATGAAAATAGGTATGTCTCACGGTGCTGGTGGCGGGATCATGCAAGGTCTCATATCAGAAATCATACTTGGAAATCTTAAAAATAAAAAAGTTAATGGTGGAGTAGGCCTTGATGATCTTGACGATGGGGGAACAATCCCTTTTGATAATTATGAAATTGTAATAAGTACAGATAGTCATACAGTTGATCCAATATTCTTCCCCGGAGGAGATATAGGAACAATATCTATTGCTGGAACTGTTAATGATGTTTCAGTTATGGGTGCAAAGCCTCTTGCTATAGCAAATGCGATGGTCATTAGCGAAGGATTTTCTGGTGATGATTTTGAGAGAATAATAAGATCAATGGATTCAGTTTGCATTGAAGCTGATGTGGCTATAATAACTGGAGATACCAAAGTAATGGAACACGATAAACTTGATAAAATTATCATATCCACTACAGGCATAGGTATCGTTAAAAAGGGGGATGTTATTCGCGATTCTGGCCTTAAAATTGGTAATAAAATTATATTAACAGGTAGTGTTGGTGATCACGGAATATCATTGATGTCTTACAGAGAAGGATTCGGATTTGAAACTGACCTTAAATCAGATGTGGCGCCTGTTTGGGGAATGGTTGAAGCTGCTCTTAAAATAGGGGGTGTAACTGCAATGAAAGACCCTACTAGAGGAGGAATTGCAAATGCATTAAATGAACTCGCCTCGAAATCAAAGGTGGGTATGCTCATAGATGAAGAGAAAATTCCATTAAAAGATGAAGTAGTTGCTGCTTCAGAAATGCTGGGCATAGATCCATATGAGGTTGCAAATGAAGGTAAAATTGTAATGGGCGTGGAATCAGACAAAGCTGACGAAATATTAAAGGCTATTAAAAATACTAAGTATGGTAAGGATGCTCAAATAATAGGAGAAGTAACGAACGACTCGCATGTGATTATTGAAACTCTGTTAGGCGGTAAAAGGATACTTGAAGCACCAATTGCTGATCCTGTACCTAGGGTGTGCTAGTTTAACATTTAAGTCATTTATTAAATTAAACTATATTAAAATGATAGGGTATTGTAATAATATTTATAAATAAAGAGCAATAAAAGAGAATTAAGCATTGTAATTAGAAATGATGTTGATTTAAGATGGATCACTAATATTTAAAAATTTATTAATATGCTTTAACGATGTGATAAAGATGGAAAACTATTGGGGTCGACGATTTGCAGCTTTATTGGTGGACATAATTATTTTAACGTTATTTATGTATGTTGTTAGTGCTATTGTATTCTTACTATTTGCTCAACTTGGCATCTTCTCTGCATTAAATTACTGGATTATTATAGCAGCAATCATTATACTAGTTTATTTCACATTTATGGAGGGAATATCAGATTCAACTCTGGGAAAAAAACTATTTAAACTGAAAGTAAAAGCTGTTAATGGAAATGTGGGATATAAAAAAGCATTTATAAGGAGCTTGTCAAAGATTTATTACTTCCCCCTAATTTTAGATATAATATTGGGATTTATATTTGGGGATTCGAATGACAGGATTCTTGACAAAATTTCAGGGACTTATGTTATTTCTGAAAACATCAGCAAACAAAAAGGGCTTAAAAATAGTAATTAATATTTAAATCTTTATTAAATACAAATTTATTATCAATTCTTTTTTTTAACTGGAACTAATCTGTTCTATTTCTTTAATATTGTTCCATCGATCATCTCAAACTTATTACAATCGAATTGTGAGAGTTTTTTATTATTTGTTGTTAAAATTATGGTCAAACCTTCGGATCTGTTCAAGCCAAGGAGAAGTTGCATTATTTCATAAGCTTCTCTAGAATGGAGAGCTCCAGTGGGCTCGTCTAATAATATTAATGAATGATTATTTACCATTGCACGAGCTATGCAAACTCTTTGTTCTTCTTCTAATGACATTTCGTTTGGAAATTTATTATAATCAGTGAATCCTACTTTTTTAAGAAGATCCTTGGCTTTTTTATTGTCTGATGACAACATTGGTAGTGTTAAATTGTCAATGGCGTTTAATGTTTGTATCAGGTTCGAACTCTGAAACACCATACCAATTTCATCCCTAATTATGGAATTTCTGATTTTTTGAGGTTGATCACTAGTGTTCTCACAGTTTATCAGCACTTCTCCTAGAGAAGGAGTCTCTAAGAGACCAAGTATCCGGATCAATGTTGATTTGCCACATCCTGATGGACCAACTATGATATTAAATGAACATTCCCTAAAAGAACAGTTTATTCTAGAAAGAGCATGTATTACATCATCTTCATTCTTGTAAATCTTCCAGATATCATTCAATTCAACATATGCATAGTCTTCAGGTTCATTCATTTTAAACCAATACCTCCGTAATATTTCTTTCAACTGCAAACCAAGCAGGTAAAATCCCTAAAATCATGCATAAAATTGTTGTAAGTGATATTACTCCAATTAAAAGCCAAGGTGGTATTAATATTGATATTGATATTCCGATAATATTAGCTACCACGATCAATCCAATTGATGCGATTAAGGCTCCTCCAATAGATCCTAACAATCCTATAAGTCCAGCTTCTATGGATAGACTCGTGAGTAATTGTATCTTAGAGAATCCTAAAGTTTTTAATATAACAATTTCCCGTTTTCTTTCATTTAAATTGAAACCCATTGTATTAATAATGTCCAATATTCCCACTAAAAATACTATACTCGCGATTCCATCAACAATATACACAATATTATTTATTAAGCCCCTGATCTTTTCTATTACTACGGATTTGTTATGATTAGTTCCTAAAAATGAATTTAATTGGTCTGCAATTGTGGTCACAATGGATTGAGAATTTGTACTATTAGATTCAAGATTAAAAGAGTTTGCCTGTTTTAAAAAAGTGTTTAAACCCAATCCAGAACTAATTAAAAATATCAAAATAAGAACTCCCAATGTAATTCTTAAAATTGCGAATAGGTTCCTTAACCTGTTCCTACGAAGATTTTTTAAGGACAGTTTGTAAATATCCATGTATATATTATATTAAATGGTTTTATTATATTTTATTTAGAAAAATCCATAAAATATTTCTGAAGTAATTCGAATTAAAAACTTTATTCAATATTTTAACAACAATAAAAATATTTTCAAGAGTTAATTTATAACAGATATTCACATAGTTTAGATCAGAATTTATTTGAGAAGGTATTATGAGTAAAAAAGAAGATTCTGCAAATGCTACCATTTCTATGGGCGCATCAACAAAACAGGGCTATGAAATAGCTGAAAAAAGTAGAGAGATAGTAAGATCCCTTATAAACCACAAAACTAAGGATATGTCGTTTGAAGAACGAGCTATTGTCGAGAGGATTGTTCATTCAACAGCTGATCCAGAATATGCAAACATAACCCAGATTAGTAAAGACTTTGTGGAGACAAGCTTGAAGGCTATCCATAGTGAAAAAGATATTTTAACCGATATCAACATGGTTAAAATCGGGATTAACAAATATCCTGGCAAAGTTATGTGTTATATTACTGATGAAAGGGCTGTTTCAATAGCGAAGGAAGAAAATATTACTCGAGCAGCTGCAGCCATAAAAGTTGCTGCAGATGAAGGCTTTGATGGGATAGTAGTAGTTGGCAATGCACCAACAGCACTTTTAGAAGTTATAAAACTTGTTAAAGATAATGCCATGAATGTATGTTCTATAATCGGTGTTCCAGTAGGATTTGTTGGGGCTGCTGAATCTAAAAAAGCACTTCAAAAAACCAATATACCTAATTTAATAACTGATGGTCCTAAAGGCGGAACACCAATTGCTGTAGCTACCATAAATTCCCTTATTAATCTTAAAAAGGAGTGATAAAATGAAGTCAGAAGAACTCTTCAAAGAATCCAAAAAATTTTTACCAGGCGGTGTAGATTCCCCTGTAAGGGCTTACAAACCATATCCCTTCTTTGCAGAATATGCTAAGGGATCAAAAATTGTTGATGTTGATGGGAAAAGCTATTTAGATTACTGTCTTGCCTATGGCCCAATGGTTCTTGGTCATGCAAATCCTGATGTAATGGCTGAAGTAGTAGCACAACTTAAAAAGGGTTCTGCATATGGTGTACCCACAGAAAATGAGATTGAACTAGCTAAATTAGTAGTTAAAAAAGTTCCTTGTGCAGAAATGGTCAGATTTGTAAATTCTGGTACAGAATCAACCATGAGTGCAATTAGGCTGGCAAGGGCTGCAACCGGCAGAAAAAAGATTATTAAGTTCGAAGGAGCATATCATGGTGCACATGACTATGTACTTGTTAAATCTGGATCTGGTGCGGCTGGACTACCTGATTCTCCTGGAGTTCCTGATGAAACAACAAAGAACACCATTTTAATACCATTCAATAATGAAGAGGGAATAGTTGACATTATTAAGGCCGAAGGTGAATCTATAGCTGCCATAATTGTTGAGCCAATAATGGGTAACATTGGGATTATACCTCCAATGGATAAATATTTAGAGTTTTTAAGAGATATAACTTTAAAGAATGGCATTATTCTAATATTTGATGAAGTAATAACAGGTTTTAGGATTTCTGAAGGTGGTGCTCAGGAATACTTTGGAGTCACACCTGATCTAGTTACTTTCGGAAAAATTTTAGGCGGAGGATTTCCAATAGGTGCCATATCTGGTAAAAAAGAATTAATGGAAATGTTAGCCCCATCTGGAAATGTTTATCAAGCAGGAACATTTAATGGTAATCCGATTTCAATTACTGCAGGTTTAGCGACACTTAAACAACTTAATAATAGTTTTTACTCCGCTATGAATACTAAAGGGGACAGTTTAAGGGATGGTATACAAGATATTCTTGATGTTCATAATTTAGATTATCAAGTTGCAGGTTTGAGTTCAATGTTCCAAATATATTTCACAGAAAATGAAGTATGGAATTATGAAGATGCAAAAACAGCTGATACTGAAAAATTCAATATATTCTTCCAAACACTTCTTAATAAAGGTGTTTTCATACCACCATCCCAGTTTGAGTGCTGTTTTTTATCAAAGATGCATGATGATGTTGATATCCAGAATACTTTAGACATTATTGACGAGGCTATAAAAACCATAAAGGATGTTTAATCAATTTATATCCTTATCCAATTATTTTCATTTTTTACATATTCCCTTTTCATTCCAAATGATCTATTTAGATAAATTTATATAATACAACTTTTAAATTTTAACTGTAAGTTAATTATTTTCAAATATTTCAACTTACAAATATAAATTAGATCTTATTATTAAATCTTTTTAGCAAACTAAAATTACAATAAACGATAAAAATAGATCCAAATAAGCCTATTCTATGAAATATAAAATTTACAGAGGTTTGAAGGTTTTATAAAGGTTTTAAAATTTGCAAACCATCTTTCTAAATTGTTATAACTAAAAGTTAATAATTAACATTATATAAATACTAAAATGAAACATTGTATAATGAATTGGAGTAATGACATGGTAGTTGCTGCTGGTGTTGGAAAAAATAAGAAGGTATTAGAAGCCATAGCTGATGTTGATTTTGATGTTGTTAAAGTAGAATCAGAGGATCAACTAATTGAACTGCTTTTCAGTGGGAAGGTTGATGCTGCTATAAGGGGATCTCTCAGTGCTTCTTTGATAATGTCTGAACTGAAGAAGATTTATCCTGAAGTGTACAGGGCATCCTATATAGAATTTAAAGGTAAAACATTTCTTTTGGCACCTGTGGGGATCGATGAGGGAGAAACTGTATCACAGAAACTCCAGATTGCAATTTTAGGATCAAAATTTCTGGAAGCAGAAGGAGTTAAACCATCAATAGCAGTCCTTTCTAGTGGAAGACCACATGATAAAGGAAGAAACAGAAAGGTAGATGAATCTATGGATGCGGGAGAAGAATTAACTTCACTTATTAGACATAGATTTATTGATGTTAAACATTATTATGCATTAATAGAAGATGCCCTAAGTGATGGGGCAAACTTAATCATAGCTCCGGATGGAATTGTTGGAAATACCATCTTCCGAACACTAGTACTTGTTGCTGGTGCAAAAAGTTATGGTGCAATTACATTGGGAATGAAAGAAATTTACATTGATACCTCCCGTTCTCAAGATAATAATGGTTACAAAAGGGCATTAATCCTTGCAAATCGTCTTTCTGACCTTAAATAGTTATTTAATTTTTCAGAGAAGTAATAAATAATTATATTGTTGATAATACTACCTAAACTTTTTTTTATTAGATGGAATTAAATAATCCAAATCATAATATAACAATTTACAATACTAGTTTTTTTATACTTATAAAAAAATAACCTAATAATCATATGTAGCAAAGGAGCTGAAAATGTCCATTTTAAAACCTGTTTATAAAGCTTATGAATGGTATATATCCAGAAATCTCACGCCAGAGAACATGCCTAAACATGTTGCCATAATAATGGACGGTAATCGTAGATTTTCAAAGATTCAAGGGAATATAGGTGCTATAGAGGGCCATAAAAGGGGTGTAGGTACATTAGAGAAATTTTTAGATTGGTGTGTAGATCTCGAAATTGAAATCGTTACAGTTTATGCATTTTCAATTGAAAACTTTAACCGCCCTGAAAATGAGGTTAGAGGATTGATGAATCTTTTTAAGGAAAATTTCATGGGAATAGCACAAAATGAGAAAATTCATAAAAATAGAGTTAGAATAAAAGCTGTTGGTAAGATGGAAATCCTACCTGAAGATGTAAGGGAGGCTATTGAAATAGCTGAAGAATCAACTGCAGCGTATGATGATAGACTTGTCAACATAGCCATAGGATACGATGGTCGTCTCGAAATAGTGGATGCTATAAAGAAAATAGTAAAAGAAGTTGGAGATGGCAAGATGAGCATAGATGAGATTGACGAGAAGACAGTCAATGAAAATCTTTACACCGCAGGTCTCGAGGATCCAAATCTTATAATACGTACAAGTGGTGAAGAAAGACTGAGTGGATTTTTATTATGGCAATCATCCTATTCTGAACTATACTTCTGTGATAGTCTATGGCCAGAATTACGTAAAGTAGATTTTTTAAGGGCTTTAAGAAGTTATCAGCAAAGAGAAAGACGTTTTGGAATTTAAAGGTAATAAAGGTGAATTATGATTGATACACACTGCCATGTTGATTTCAAAGAATATAATAAGAATAGAAATGAAGTAATGGGGAGAGCTAAAGATAAATTAAATGCCATAATGAACTCTGGAGCTAGTTTGGGAGGTAATAGAAGAACATTAAACCTCCAAAAAGAATATCCGGGTTTTTTATATTCTACATTAGGATTCCATCCATCAAAAGCTTCAAAAGCTGATCAATCAATTATTAAACAAGCATTAGATGAGATAAATGACAATATAGATCTGGCTGTGGGTATAGGTGAAACAGGCCTAGATTTTCATGAAATAACAGATACTAATGCACAAAAAAGACAAATCAACCTCTTCCAAACATTTATTAAACTTTCAGAAGAATATGAATTACCTCTAATAATACATGCAAGGGGAGCAGAAAAAAAAGCATTTGAAATGGTAAAAAAAGCATCTTCAATTGATAATGTTGTTTTTCACTGTTACGGTGGAGATGCTGAAACTGCTGAACGTATTGTATTGGAAGGATATCATATATCACTTTCAACAATTGTATGCTTTTCCGAACACCATCAAAACCTGGCAGAAAGAATTCCTTTAACAAATATATTAACAGAAACAGACAGTCCTTATCTATCTCCATTTAAAGGGATTAGGAATGAACCTGCATTTGTTGAAGAAGCTGTTAAAGTTATAGCAGAAAAAAAATCAATTTCTATGGGTGAAGTTGATAAAAAAACTGAAAAAAATGCAAAGAAAATATTCAAAATTTAAATTTGTATATTAATTTTTTCAGGTTAAAAAAAATGGTTCAAATAATTTCGTTGTCTAATTCTTCAAATACTTCTTTTGCAATATTCATTCCATTTATAGCACGTGGAAATCCTGCATAGACAGTCATTTGGATTATAACTTCGATTATTTCTTGTCTTTCACACCCGACATTCAGTGCACCTTTAATATGATCTTTAAGTTCTGGTTTTGTATCTCCAATGGCAGTGAGAGCTGCTATGGTTGCAATCTCACGTGATTTAAGGTCAAGTCCAGGACGTTCATATATATCTCCATAAGGAAATTCAACAACAAAACGTCCAAGATCTGGTGCTATATTTTTTAAACTTTCCATTAATGCTTTACTTGCCTCAGGATGTATTTTTTCAAGGTTTTTTAAACCTTTAGTGTAACGGTCTTCCAAATAACAACCTCCTGTTTATTAAATGTTCATTAAAATACATAAATCTATCTTAGAAAAAAATGAAATGAAAAAATAACCATTTTAGTTTCCTGTTTTTAAGATCAAGAACATATAATGGGATTATTATTATCATTGCAATAATTAATTATTGCTTTTTAAAAATTTGAGAATTTAATGAACCATGTATTTGTCAGTTATATAAAAAGTTTTGATTTAAATTGTTTGTTTTAGCTGAAAATCCTATTTGGGTAGTGTTAAATATTTGTTACTTCTTATAAAAACATAATATAAACCAATTTAAGATCAAACTGTATCTTTTACTTTTAAGTAAAAATTATAATCAATTATTTATACAAAAAGAATTATTTAATGGAATTTAGGGATAATTTTCCCAAAAATGATTATATTTAGTGATAAAAATGTTATCCGAAAAAAATAAACAACCTTATGTGATATTGAACTCTGCAATGACTCTTGATGGGAAAATTGCCGCTAAAACGGGTAGTTCAGAAATTTCGGGTGAAGAAGATCTTTTGAGAGTACATAAACTTCGAAAAGATGTTGATGCAATAATGGTTGGGATAAACACGGTAATAACCGATGATCCAAAACTTACTGTACATAAGATTCCTGCAAAAAAACAAGACAATCCGCTAAGAATTATTGTTGATAGTAAAGCTAGAACTCCCATTTCTTCTAGAGTCTTAAACTCCGATGCCAATACAATTATAGCTGTTACAGAGACTGCTAATTCATCACGTGTTAAAGAGTTAAAGGAAAAAGCGGAAGTATTAATCTGTGGTAAAAATAGTGTTGATCTAGATGCTTTGATGATAAAATTATCTTCGAAGGGTGTAAAAACTATCATGCTCGAAGGTGGATCAACACTGAACTATTCAATGTTGATAGATGGTTTAGTTTCTGAGGTGCGTGTTTGTATAGCTCCGATGATTGCAGGAGGAAAAGAAGCTAAAACACTTGCTGATGGAGTAGGTGTTGACTACATGAAGGATTCGATAAAGCTTAAACTAAAAAAAAGTTACGTGTTAGGAAAGGATATTATTGTTGAATATGATGTACTCGCTAATAATCCAAACTACTTTAAATAAAATTGATTTTTATTAAAGTTTTCATCAAATGATCTGAAAGATATAAACTCAATTTATTGTAAAGTAAGTAGTGATTCATGGCGGATATTATATTTAATCATTTTAAATGTGAAGTATAAAATAATAAATATTTAATATAATTTGTTTACAACATCAATTTTATTGAAGTATCCACCTAATGTGAATTTTACTTGTTGATCAAGGGCTTTTTTTGATTCCGCTTCAATTATAAATGTTGCTTCAATATTTTCAGTGTCTGTATCTTCAACGTTCATCTCAACCATATGAATTTCATTTCCATTAGGAGAATCTTCACAAGTATAATTTTCAACATATATAGTTGCATTTTCAATTTCATTAACTATTTCAACAAAATTATAAAGTTTCATAACCATATTAACACCTTCAGTTTTTTTAGTTTATATCCGCTAATTAATTTATAGAAGTAAATATCCACATATCCTATTTGAAGCATTAGAATATAATAAATAATTAAAGATATGTATTATTCATTTTACAGATAATTTAATAGTATCTAAAAAAATAAAAAAATTAATTTTAACTAACGATTTTTCATTATGAAATATACTCCAGTAGCTGCTAAACCAATAGCAATCAACCAAATTAAGATATCAAAGAACTGAGGTATTGCATATTTTACTACCACTATTAGGAGTGCTACAATTATATATAGTATTCCAACTATTGTATCATTCATATAATACCGCCTTTTTATTATTTTTATTTCAACTACTTTAACAAACCTTTATTTTTAAGTATTCTTTCAGGATTATCCTTTAAAGCTTTCTTTATTTCATCATCTCGTAATCCTGCCCCTAATGCCACTTTATAAGCCATTTCATAGGATATTAAATCTTCAGGCATGTGTGTGTCTGTATCTACAACTAGGTCTGCACCAACTTCAACAGCCAATTTAGCAACGTGGCCATTTCCAAGGCAATGACCTCTTCTTGAACTTATCTCCAAGGCTATATTGTTTTCCTTTGCCATTTCAACTTCTTCAACTGTTATAAGTCCAGGATGTGCTAAAATATCAATCTCCGGACAATTAACTGCACTCCAGTTTGTACCTTCAATTACGGGTTCAATTATAGTCTCCCCATGAACAATAACAATTTCTGCCCCAAATTTTTTAGCTTGATGGGCCAGTTTGTCGATTATTTCTGCAGGTGCATGGGTTATTTCAGCCCCTGGTATAATTTCAATATCCCAATTGTCTTTTATGTCCTTTACAGCATTTATCACCTTACCAACACATTCAATATTTGAAGCATCTACATGATCAGTTATTGCTACAGCACTATGATTTAATACCTGTGCACGTCTTGCTATTTCTGATGGTAACAATGCACCATCGCTAAATATACTATGTGTATGGAGGTCTATTCTTTTTTTAATGTGGAATCACCAATAAATTTTTATATATACATTTTTTAGAAGTTAAGTCATCAAATTTTACTTGTATCCTGATTGGAACTTCATATATACTATACTTCTGTTTAAAGATATTTTTATATTATTTCTTATATTAATTAAAATTTATAAACTTCTATTTCTTTTATAATGTAAATATTGGAGGTGTTGCAGTTTAATAAAATTTTTTTCAAAATATTATTCAGTATGATTGAACTCCATATTATAAAATTATTTTAGAAGAGAATCTATAAGAAAAAATAAAATATTAATGAATATTTAATTTTATTAAATGATATCAAATTGATTAGTATTATACAATCATTTGTTTGATTAGCACATCTAAATCTTTTTTTAATTTAATGGCTTCATTTTTATTTAAAAGTAAAAATGTTCCTGTACAAGGGTTTTCCATTTTCATGATACTTTTATCTTTATTTAATCCAACTGATAATTCCATAAATCAACCTCCAAACATTCTTCGGATAATATGTAAATGCTTTTAATTAATTATTAGTTAATACTTGTAATATCTAACACAAATACTCACGTTTTATTAGTTTAAACATAAAATTTCCTGTTAAAATTAATACCTAATATTTTGATGTTAGTTTTATCTTCTAAAAATAAGGATTTTTGGTTATAACCCAAAAAAAGTAAAATATGTTCTCTTAAAAAAGAAATTGATTTATTTAATTATCCATTAAATAAACTCATAGTTCAGTTAAATGGCGAGTTTCCAATTTTTGAGGTTTTTTAACTGTTTTATGTTGTTTAGCTAATTTTTCTCTTTCAAGTTGTCTTCGTTGTTTTTTTCTTGTATAATCTATTTTGTTATGTATCAACATTTTTTTTATCTCCACTAACTCTTATGAAATTACAATGATAAATTTTTGATTATCCCTTCCAGATCAATAAATATTTACAAGTTCAAATTTTCTTATAAAATCCTATCAAAATTAAATTATCTTTCTAAAAATACAGAAGTTTTTAGATAGAAATTGACAATTAAGAAGAAAAGTAATTATGGTAACTATTCATATTAGATATAGTGATAAAAATGAAATGTTCAGTTTTCGCACCATCCCATATAACAGGCTTTTTTGAAATAGTAGATCATCAACAACCTTTAAAAAGAGGATCATGCGGTGCAGGTGTTGCATTGGATACAGGGGTAGTTACTAAACTTCAAATAATTGACAAGGAATATGAAGACGGTTTTAAAGCAGATGTTAAAATTAACGGTGTACATGATGATAAAAATGCCACAATAACTTTTAAAACACTGGAGTTAATGGAAAAGAATTTTAATATAAACAACATGATCTGTGATAGGACTATTTTGATAGATCATGAAATGGAAGTACCTATAGGTGCAGGTTATGGTACTTCAGCTGCTTGTGCATTAGGCACTGCTCTGGCAATAGCCAAGATTCTTGAACTGGATATTACATTCAATAATGCTGCTTCGATGGCACACCTTGCGGAGATTGAAATGAAGAGTGGACTCGGAGATGTTGTTGCAGAGGTCAATGGGGGAATAACATTTAGACTTAAAGAAGGTGCTCCTGGTGTTGCTATAACGGATAAAATGATCCTGGCCGATGATCTTTATGTAATCTCAAAGAGTCTTGGTGGAATTGAAACTTCGAAAATAATAGGAGATCCTACACACAAAAAAAGAATCAATAAAACTGGTAGACATATGCTAAAAGAACTATTAAAGAACCCTGATCCTAAAACGTTCTTAAAACTCTCAAAGAGATTTGCAATGGAAACAGGACTTTTAAGCAATGAAGTCATGGATTTAATAACAACTCTTGAAGATGAAACCATCGGTGCATCGATGGCAATGCTTGGTAACACAGCATTTGCACTTTCAAAAACACCTGATACATCAATTAAAGAAGCCATAATCTCTAAGATTGATTCTGAAGGCTGTAAATTCCTTTAATCATATCTTAAAATAATTTTGAAAATTTATTATAAAATTTGAATATTTATTCAAAGTTAATGAAATTGAAACAAAAATGAAATTAGAATAATAATGTGTTTATTCTGATGAAACATCTTCCACTATATATCTTAATTCTTCATGTTCAAGTTTTCTTATCAAACTCTTACTCATCTTACCAACTGTAAATACAACCACATTGAGTCCTCTTTTAGCTGCCGCAACAGTAGCATCAGGAGTAGCAAATTCAAAATCAACTTTTATATTCAATTTAGTTGTTACAGCTCTTGAAACTGTGCCCATTATACCGACCTTATCAAATCCTCTGTTATATATATCCATGATTCTTTCATTATCACAGGCCTTAGATCCACCTTCTTTAATAGTTGGAACTTGTATTACAACTATATTACCAGGTTTGAGTTGAATTGTACCTCCCAATTTCTCTAATGCTACATCATCGCCTGCACTAGCCGTTTTTAAAACTTTTGCATATGCAGATTTTTCTTCTTTACCTGCATATAGTGTACCATTTTCCATTTCTAACCAAACTGTTTCTCCAGATTGCATATCTTCACGTGCAATTGCAGGCCAAACTGATTTATAGGTATTCATGGTGTCAAGAACATTGTCTGCATATTTCCTTAGATCTAAAGCTTCAGTTTTAACCTTTTCAATACCTCGTTTGGTTATTTTATATCTTGCATTACCCATCCCAGTTTCTACAAAACCATCATCAACAAGACTTTTAATATTTTCTGAAACAGCTTGAACAGTAATTCCCAGCTTTTGAGCTATGTCCTTCTGTCGGAGATGTGGTTGTTCCCTTGCAATATCTGCAAGAATCTGAAATCTTGTGAGTTCACCTTTTTTCTTGAAAACTTTCACAGTCAAATCCCCTTCTATTTAATGTCAATTAATATTATATCAATCCCTTCAAACTTTCATCAAAGAGTGTTAAAAATTTATCTGTACTACCTTCCGGTATGTAAGCTCCACAGGCAACAGAATGCCCACCTCCACTTCCACCAACCTTCTTGGCAACCCTTCTTATTAAATTTCCGAAATGGATACCATCATAGGCAAGCAATCTTGAACATCGTAGTGATACCTTTATCCCTTCTTTACCGTCGCCTATTGGCGTAAAACCTATAATTGGCTTTTTCCAGTCTCCATAACTTAATATCATCCCTGCTATGGTTCCTATTACTTCACTTTTTATTTCTGAGCCTTCGAAGTACTGAATGTTTTTAAGAGGAATAATCCTATCATCACCCCTAATCCATTCCATTTTTTTAGCAAGATAACGCCGATGTTCAAGAGCTAATTGTTCCATTTCATCAAGTCCTGCACCTCTATCTCCTTTTAAAACATTTAAGGCAACATTATGGTGATTGTGTCTTCCGCAAGCATTCACAGCAGTTGAGAATTCACTTGCATCCCTAAGTGGTGAGTATTTTTCTTCCATTAAAAACTCGTAAGAATCTCCTGAAATTAACTTTGGTACATATTTAACATATCTAGATGGGACTTCTCTGCTTAACATCCTAACTAACTCAGAAAATAATCTACTTTTCTCCTCAATACTCAGATCACACAGTGATCTATGTTTTTTCCCATTTTTAGAAGGGATATCAAGTTTATTTAAGAGCAGGAGGCATTCAGTTTTGTTATTTGTAATGGGAAGATTTACATCTCCAAAATATGATAATGCTACAAATATAGGTCTAGTCTGTCTGCCGTAGATGGCTAAGTCGTATTTTGATTTAACTAAATTGCTCTGAATACTTTCATTCAGTATAGCATCATTGAGACCTACCATCTTCCCTGAAAAACTGTTTTGCATATCTCCAACAGCACTTAAAACACCCATCCAGCTAAGATCATTATATCCAAATGTTCTAGCAAGGAGATAAGTCATTCCACCACCTGAAATTTCATAAGAACCATCAATATTATGGTAATGGGGGTTTAATTCTACAAGTTTCCCATTAACCGGTTCATCCATTTTTCTAATGGGTGGATGGTGATCAAGAATCAGTGTTTTGGATGATGATGTACAAAATTTACTCATATCTTGTCCAGATCCAAGATCAGAGAATATTGTAAGTTCATTTTCCGATTCAAGATCATCAATTTTATCTAAACTAATAAATTCTATTTCATGATCCTTGTCAAGCCTATCAAGCATGGAAGAAAGAATAGAACCTGCTGTAACGCCATCACAATCTATATGAGTATATATTTTAATGTCTTCAGATTTATTAACCAGTTCATGCGCTTTTTGAAACGATAAGTTCATTAATTTATGTGATCTAAGCATTTTAACTCCTTGAATGTAAATTAAAATTTAATATAAAAATTATTATCCTGTTTACTTCTTTCGAGTACCACTAATCATCTTACTTATTTTAATCATGATTTCCCTCTTGGGTATATTCTTGTCAACAGTTACCCTTCCAGAAATTTCCCACCATGATTTGGAATATGATTTACTCTTTTCTACTTCAGGATTTAAACCTAGTTTATCTGCTGCTTTGGAAATTTCTCGCAATTTTGGAGATTCCACCGCATCAACATGGGGGATCTTCCTTCCTTCATTTTTGGTTTTCTTTGAATCGATGTAAGCTGGCCATATTATTGCTTTCATATTCATCCTCACCTTGGAATATCCGAACTATATTTTATATTCTAATATTAATCTTCCATTTCTTTAACATCATTCATTAAACTTATCCATCAAAATCTTAAGCATGGCATTTACAGTGTATTCTTTAGGTATTAAAACTGGGATTCCCTGGTTTTGTAGGGGTTTGGCAGTCACAGGGCCAATAGCAGCAACAATAATTTCTCCATTTCTAAGAATTTCGAGTATTTCTTCTTTATTTTCTTCTTTAACTATTTTAAACAAGTTTTGAACGGTTAATGTGCTTGTAAAGGTTAATGCATCAACTTCTCTATTGATTATACTAGTTATTAGTGCTTGAACTTTATCTTTATTTTCAGGAAGTCCAGATCTGTATGCTTCGGCAACAAACACATTAGCACCCATTTTTTTAAGATCTTCAGGAAGTTTGTTCCTGGCTGCCAAAGTTCTTGGAAGTCCAATTTTTTTATCTTTAATTTCTAATCCCTTAAAAATTTCAAGTAAGCCCTCTGCTGTGTATTCCTTTGCAACAACATCTGCTTTAAGTCCCTGGTCTTCAAGAAAATTTTCTGTTCTAGGTCCAATTACAGCTATCTTACAAAGAGGGTTTAAACGGTCTTTAATATTATTACAATGCTTAACTAGAGATATTATTCCTGTTGGGGATGTAAATATTAGCCAGTCAATTTCTCCGGCCATTTTACAAAGATCTGAAAGTGATTGGGTATTTGATACCCGGAGTTCAATTGTTGGTGCGACTAATGCAGTTCCACCGTGTTGTTTTACTATACTAACAGCTTCATCTACTCTTTCAGCTGGGCGGGTTATACCAATTACCTTCCCTTCAAATTCATTGTATCCCATTATTAATCCTTCTTATGTTCAGATTTTTTAATCAAAGCTTCCTTAAAAACATCCACAACATTACCCACAATCACAAGCGCTGGGGTATTTATATGTTTTTCTGTGATGTTTTTGAGTGTTCCAGTAAGTATTCTCTGATCAGACATCGTACCATTTTCAATCACACAAACAGGAGTTTCAGGGTCTTTATGTTTTATTATTTCCCTAATATTTTCTTTTAATAATCCAATACCCATTAAAATTATGATGGTGTCTGCTTTAAAATCCCATTTGACCTGTTTATTAAGTTTAGTTGGATCTTCATGTCCTGTGACAACTGTTAATGAAGTTGCAACTCCCCTGTGTGTTACTGGAAGTCCTGCAGATGTTGGTACACCGATAGCTGAAGTTACTCCTGGGATGAATTCTACAGTTATGCCTTGCTCTAAAAGAGCAAGCATCTCTTCACCACCCCTACCAAATACAAACGGATCTCCTCCCTTTAACCTGACAATAGTATTATGTTTTTGTCCTTGATCGATTAGGATCTGATTTATTTCATCTTGCTTTTTGTAATGTTCCCCTGCCTTTTTACCGACATAAATGAGTTCAGCACCTTCAGCATGCTTTAATATTTCTTCATTTGCAAGTCTGTCATATATAACTACATCAGCTTTTTTTAAAGCTTTAATAGCTTTAACTGTTATGAGATCAGGGTCTCCGGGTCCAGCACCCACCAAATATACAACCATTGTTTCACCTGTGAAATTTTTATTATTGAGTTTATTTAATTTTAGGATAAAATAACTTATTTTAAGTTTTTAACTGTTTAAAGAAATTTTAAAATATGCTTTTTATCTATAAATTTGAGATTACCAGATCTCTTCTAATAGTTCTGGTATTATAAAATTCCATTACACAATCAATATTTAACAATTCCCTTAAAGAATTTTAAACCATCATCAGATCCTAAAATAGTTTCTGAAGCCCTTTCTGGATGAGGCATCACTGCACATACCAATCCTTCTTTGTCACATACTCCAGATATAGATTGCATTGATCCGTTTGGATTTTCTGATTCAAATGATAACACAATCTGATCATTATCTTGAAGTTTTTTAAGATCTTCTGTAAAGTAACGGCCTTCTGCATGGGCTATTGGCATTTTTATTATTTCATTCTTTTTATACATGGCTGTGAATGGTGTTCTAGAAGTTTCAACCTTTAATTCTGTCCATTCACATATGAATTTTGCATTCTGGTTTTCAGTAAATACTCCTGGTACTAGTCCAACCTCTGCAAGTATCTGTGCACCATTACATATCCCCAGAACGGGTTTACCTTCTTTAACACAGTCTGTAATTCCATTAATCACCGGTGTGATGGCTGCTATTGCTCCTGCTCTTAAATAATCACCATATGAGAAGCCACCGGGAATCACTATTGCTTCAAAATCCGAAAGATCCCTTTTGCTCCACCATATATATTCTGGTTCAGTACCTGCCAGTTCCAATGCATGGAAAACATCTCGATCACAGTTAGATCCAGGAAATCTTATTATCCCTACTTTCATATTTTATTCCTCTTTTGGAGATATTGTGATATTGTAATCATGAATTACGGGATTACAGAGTAGTCTCTGGCACATTTCATCAACTTCTTCTTTTACTATCCCTTTGTCTGTTCCCTCAATTGAGAACTTGATAATATCTACTGTGGCTGTATTTTCTACTTGATAGTCAAGTAAAGCTAAAGCTCTTTGTATTGTTGCAGCTTCAGGATTTAACATCCCTTTTTTTAGACTTATTTTAACCTCTGCATCATATTTCATTGATATTCACCAATCCTTTGGATATTAATTGAATTTATTGTCCTGATCTATTTAATTATATAATTCTGATTTATTTGATTTTAAATATTTTTTTTAACTTAAATTTCTGATTCAAAGTTTTCAATATCCCATTTTTTAAGATCTTCTTTTGTTAGTATTCTTGATGCAACTTTGACATAAGCGTCCATAACTCCAGATTCACCCTTCCTGAACAAGTCTTTATCTAGAACTTCACTTGTTTTTGAATCCCAAAATCTACATGTGTCAGGACTTATTTCATCACCCAAAACTATGTTTCTGTGGTTATCAAATCCATATTCAATCTTAAAATCTGGAAATAGAATATTTTTACCTAAAAGAAAATCTTTTAGAACATTATTGATGTTTATTGTTATATCCCTAATCATGTCTAGTTGTTCTTGATTTGCAAGATCCAAGGCGATTGTAATGGAATCATTTAACATTGGATCATGATATTCATCGTTTTTATAGTCCATTTGTATGATTGGGGGATTTAATTCCTGTTTGGTCTTGAATGGGAATTTTTTTAAAAGACTTCCTGCTGCAATGTTTCGTGTAATAACTTCCAGTGGTATCATTTCAAGCTTTTTACAAAGCATATAACCCGGTTTAATCAATTTTATATATTGGGTTTTTATTTTTACTTCTTCAAGAACTTCAAAAAACTTTGAAGAAATTATGGAATTGTAAAAACCCTTCTTAACAAGGTTTTCAGTTTTAACTCCGTCACCAGCAGTGATATCATCCCTGAATTTGACAATAACTAGCTCTGGATCGTCTGTTCCATATACATCCTTTGCTTTACCAGCATATATCAGATTTCCCATTTTTGGATTCATTTTAAACTTCCGTTGAATTTTTTTTTACAAATAAATTTCTGTAAATTCTGTATAATAATTATATATAAAATTCTTTAAACACGTAAATAAAAATTTGGTACTGGAATAAATTCTTTTTAATCGCTATCTTTATTAAATATACTAAGAATTACTAGTAGAAAAATACTCACTTTTTATCGACTAATTATTGATTTCATTGTTGAATTTATTTTCATAATTATAATAAAGATTTTTACAACAATTCCAAAAAATATTAATTCATGAAATTTAAATTAAGTTTCAAAATAAAAATTTATTTAATTTAAGACATCACCCAAAACTAACTGTTTCTATCATCATTTATAGAACAAAATATAATATTAAATAATATACTAATATGTAAAAATGGAGTTTTTCATCTCCCAAAAATTAAGTTTAGAAATCGATAAAATAACTTAGATTAAAAGTACCTAACATGGTCTGTTAATTTTGTATAATATGAGTTAACTGTCTGGAATTAGTAGTTGATACATATTTCATAATACCTTTTTCTTGTTATCAAACCTTATGTTATGAATTAACTCATAAAGCCGTATTTAAATTAAAAGAATTAAGTTTAGTGAAAGTATTCTATTGCTTTGTTTATTTAAACGCCTAGTAAAAACTAGAATGAAATCATTTTAATGTAAAACTGAGAATATTCGTTTATTTGCTATAATTAAATGATAAAGTTAATATTAACAAAAATTAATTCCTAATCATAAGAGGGGGTTATTTTAGTGGCTACTGAAATAGGAGTTTGGCAAATAATTGATGAGAAATTAAAACCTGTAGATATATCACTGGCTGAATCAGGTGATATGGAAAAGGATTTTGAGAAATGGATAAAGGAATGTCCTCAAGTTTTAGGTCGCGATATTCTTATAATTGGGGAACAAACCCAAACAAAGTCTGGACCATTAGACTTTCTAGGTATAGATAAATCAGGTAATTTAGTCATAATTGAATTAAAAAGGGGTAATTTACCTAGAGACGTCTTAGCTCAAGCTATTGATTATGTTTCGGATGTTGCTTCATGGGATTTAGATAAAATTAATGAAACATGTTTAAAATTCACAGGAGAATCATTAGAAAATAATATAATAGACAATTTTGATGATATCGATTTAGAAAGTATAAACATTAATGAAACTCAGAGAATACTTTTAGTTGGATTTTCACTTGATGAAGCACTTGAAAGAATGATTGAATGGTTATCTGATAATTATAATCTTAGTATCAATGCATTAATCTTTAAATTTATTAAAACTCAAAGTAATGATAAATTAATAGCCAGGACAATGATTATACCTGAGCAAGTTGAAAAAGAAAGAATTAAAAAATCAGGTAATAAAATTAATATTTCAGATGAACCTGGTGACTATGAAGAGGATATTTTAGAAGAACTTCTAATAAATTATCTCAAAGAACCACGTAAAACCCCTCAACGTATTAAACATATTCTTCTTCCACTATGTCTTGAATACACAATAGTTACAAGGGATATGATTAAAGAAAAATTAATTCAAGATGAAACGGAAAATGTATCAGATGAAGGTAAAGCTGGACTTGTTTTAACGACCATTTCTCGAGAAATAGGAATAGCTGATAGAGACTATTTAAGACAAATTATTAGATATGATCGACCTAATCCTTGGGAAAAAGAAAACTATAGGCTTGTTGATGATTATAGGGAATTAGTTAAAAAATTAATTTAAATTTTTGTAAATAATTTTGAGAAAATAGGAGGAATAAAATGGATGATTCTATGAATATGGATAATATGATTAGTCATAGTGCTAAGAACGCATTTAAAACCCTAGAAAATGCACAAAAAGCCCCTATGGCTGTCAATACTAGAAGGTCCCCATAACCCTTTTTTTAATTTGTATTACATCTTTTGTCTTTCACTTCCATTAAAAAAACTATATTGAATTACTTACTTTCGGGAAATTATGTTACTTTATTCTAATAGTATTTTTAAATAATTATAGGTATATATTATTAATAGATTAAATTTTATTAAAAATGGAGGTATACTTGATATGGATTTTAAAGACAGTATAAAATTTGCCAATGAAACACAAATTTGCTATCTAGCTACAGTAGGTGGAGATCAGCCACGAGTAAGGCCACTTTTATTCTGGTTTGCTGACGATAGCGGATTTTATTTCCAGACAGGATCTTATAGAGATATGTATGGCCAGCTTCAAGCAAATAAGAAGGTAGAAGCATGTTTCTGGCAACCAAGTGAAATTAAGGAACCTCTGGAGAGTATTTCACCTATGATGAGAGTTGCAGGCGAAGTTGAGTTCTTAAACGACCTAGAACTCAAAAAAAAGATCTTAGAAGATAGAACATTTCTTAAAAAAGTGGGCCTGACCTTCGATGATCCTAGACTCGTAATTTTCCGTATAGCTAAGGGAGAAGCTTATTTCTGGACTAAGGAAACAGATTTAGAGCCTAAGAAATTTATTAAATTTGGAGAATAAATTTTTCAACCCAAAAATATTTACATTACTCCAAAGATATTCAATCATCTTTATATTTTTTTAATTTCATTCGTTGCATAATTCTTTAATGCTTTCTGGTTGGCTTTATATGCTTGATAATCAGTATCAAACCGGCCAAGGTATAGGAATTTCTTTTTAACCCATTAGATAAAATTTGAATATACAGATTTATAAATTTTTTTTTAATCTTAAAAATTTATTATTCGTAATTAATACATCAAAGTTTGAAATTAATGATCCATTACCTAATCCGCGATTTATTCTTTACCATTTTTAAATAATGGATAAGTTTAATTATAGATTATGTTATGTCCATAACATAATTTAAATTATTTCAAAATTTTGAAA
>PMGM01000019.1 GCA_003158115.1 Methanobacterium sp. | reverse complement strand
TAAATCAATTACTATAAGATAATGCAAATATTAATGTATGTTAAATATTAAACATACCCCATTAAATCAAGTTTTTATAATGGAGAAAGAATGAACAGAACAAGACTTTATGGATTGATTGCAATTGCAATTCTGGCCCTGATAATATGTTATTCATATATTACAGTTTCCAATGGGCCAATACAACCATTAGGCAGACTTTCATTTGTTAAGGTTGAAAATCCTGATATGTATCCGGGTCATCCACACTCTGTGCTATTAGCTCAATATGCTCAGGAAAGGGGTTCCCAATGTGCATTGGTTGTACATTTTGCTGGAAGTTCCAACTATCGTAGTTATGAACAGGATCTTAATACAACCAGTTCTACAGGGCAAAATGGTACTTATATTATTGAAGTTGCATATATCGACACTCAAGGTGGAGGTTCAAAAAGTCTTAGTCAAATAAACTTCTTTGATTCTTTTAAAGTTGCATTATTCGGTGTACCCGATGGTAGATATAAATACATGTCTGATGGAGTGGTTTACAATAATTACACATCAATGATGAATCATGTTGAAACTCTTGCACAGGCACACGGACAAAAAGGTCCTATACCAATGGTATGGCATGGAACTGTTAGAACTGACAGTCCATTTATAGATCCTGGATGTGGATTTCCACTCTACTTCCAGATAATGACAAACACCTATGGATTAATTCCTGCCTATACATATATGGTATATGGATTGATTTTCCCATATCTACACAGCCCATACTGGCAGTTTGAATTATCACATTCATCAGAATTACAAACACTTTATAATACTGGTCAACTGGATTATAATTATGTTAATGCAACTTCCAATGTTGATAGATATTATCAGGATTTAAGTAAACAAAATACAGGCGATTAAAAGGGATGAAGATTCACTATTATATATAAATTTGAATCTAAACTTTTATTTCTAATATTTTTAAAGTCTGATGTTAATTTTTAAATTTTTAAATAATTTATGGCTTAATGAACTAAATTTAGGATATATCTAGTCAAATATAATGATTACACAAAAATAACTGGAGATTTCAGATGTTTTATCTGGGATTTATCAAAATTTAAATATTTTAAAATAAATGTAATAAATGTTACAAGATATATTCGGATGAAAACAATGAAAATGAAGATAATATTCATAGCTGCAGTTCTTTTGCTAATATTTGGAACAAGTGCCTATGCTTTCACTTCTAATAATGACATCAAATATGATCATGGTATCAATTTAACATCCTCAGATAGGGTACTCATAGTGGCACCACATCCTGATGATGAGACCATAGGTGGTGGGGGAGTTATAAGATACTGTTTAAAACATAATATCCCTGTATATGTGGTGGTTGTAACCAATGGGGGTAGTGGTTCTCTGGGTGTGACAAGATATCATGAGAGTCTCAATGCAACCAGTCAATTAGGTCTTCCATCAAGTAACATCACATTTTTTGAGTATACTCAGGGAGTTGATTCTCTTTTCAATGAAAATTGGGATAAACCCATAGATATCAATGGTAATCACACCCCAAATTTTGCATATCAAAGAGATGCACCATACAACGGGGTTTCACTTGAACAGAATTTTGAAACGGTTATCACCAATTTCAAACCTACTGTAATAATCTATCCCAATCCAGAGGATTCAAATCCTGACCACTGGGGCACAAGTTCATTCGTTGAATATGCAACCAATAAATTAAACTATAACGGTAGAATGTATACATATTTAGTCCATGTTTCTGCTGTATGGCCATTTCCTCGCGGCTATTTTCCAGATGCATATATTTTACCCCCATATTTCATGACAAGTTACGATAGTTGGTTAGTGTTTCCTATCAGTGCTTCAGATGAACAACTTGAATATCAGGCTATTAATAGCTACCACAGTCAGTTAAATAAGGATCCGAGTTATCTTTTAACATTTGTAAGGAAAGATGACCTCTTTGAAGCGAATAAACAAATAACTGTTGTGAAGAACAATGATTCTGTTAATATGACTAAAGGTTCAAGATTTCCCACCACCATCTTCCAAGAACCTAAGGGCATGGAACTAATAAAACCTCCTCTTGAAGTTTATTACTCAATCTTCAGCAATTTTAACCTATTTGACATAACAGACTTTGGATTAGAAATAGATAACACAACCACATGGATGTCCTTAAATACTGTCGGTGGTATTTCCAAGACTGGAATATATGATTTCCGTATAAGAAGTTTTGGAACTAATGGAGTTAATAGGGTTGATATTAAAGTACAATATGGACATGCAGATTATTTAGACATGGCATCTAACAGTGTATATTCAGAACAACCAATACCAGTTAAGATCAAGGGGTATGGAATAGTTATTGGAATACCCTCAAACTTACTCAATGGTACAAAGTACATGGTATGTGTTGATAGTAAACGAAACAATCAATATATTGATAGAATTGGATGGTACACTGTTAATGTGCAATGATCATAAATTTTTAACAATCGATAGTTTAAGTCTTATTTTAGAATTAGATGGTCATTAAAGGTTTATTAGCCATTATTATAGGAATGAATAAAAAAATATAAAAAAAAAGGATGAATTATTTAAAAATGGATTAGACCATAAGAATAGCTTAGAATTAAGGTTAAGGCTCCTACTATCCAACAGTAGTATGCAAATACTCTTAAACTGGTACTTTTTATTAACCTAATTAACAATCCTATGGATAGGTAACCGAATATTACAACTGCCAGATATGCTGCTATGATTGAAGCTGTATTTGTTTCTGTTAATGCTCCAATATTTTTATATTCCACAATTACAGCACCTGCTATGGCAGGTATTGCAAGTAAAAATGCATATCTTGCTGCACATTGTCTTTCTAATCCAAAAAGAAGGCCTGCAGATATTGATGAACCCGATCTTGAGATACCTGGGAACAAGGCTAATGATTCGAATACACCTATAATCAATGAATTTTTAAAGGTTAATCCCATAACCCTTTTATCTCCACGTGTTGCAAAGTGTTCAGATAACACTAATATTAAACCATTTATAATGAGGAATACTCCAACGGCTACTACATTGTTAAAAAGTGCTTCAAATTGTTTTGTAAACAAAATACCTACTATGGCGACTGGTATTGTGCCTACAATTAGAAGCCAGGCTAATCTTTTGTGAACATCTTCCTTCAAACCGTCCATAAATGTTCCTTGAACTAAATTCAACAAACTATTTACAAAGGCTTTTATTATCTTTATAAGGTCTCTCCAGAAGAAACCAACCACTGCTGTTAATGTACCAAGGTGTAGTAGAGTGTTAAATGCAATTGCTCCTGACTGATTTGGGAATGTCACATTCAATATATGTGTAACTATTATGACCTGACCAGCACTGGCAATAGGTAAAAACTCAGCTAAACCTTGAACAATACCTAATATTATCGCTTGAAAAATATCCATGATTTAACCACCAAAAATGTAAATATTTATTTTTTTAATTTCACTGTTTAAAATTTCTGTTAAATTATAAATATACTCTTTACAAGCATACTATTAATTATTTTTCTTCGTTTAACATATGAACTCGATTATAACCAATTAAAATAATAAAAAACTAACAATTTAAAAAAATATTTATTTTATTATCCTAACCTGTCCAAGAAATATCAGGGTTTAAGGGGGATTATTGAACATTTTTTTATACTTTAAACCAATTGGTCATTTTAAATAATGTATCCTAAAAATATACGTACCATTTACAGCTAAAATAAGAGGAGCAACACTATATGTAATACCCAAATCCTCAGTATCACATGGAAAAAATTATACAATCACACTAAATACAGGCAGTAGCACTTGATTTTGCAAATAATGGATTAGCACTATTTTTAATCAAATTCACAACCATTTAAAAAATAAAAATGTTTATGGAAGATTTATTTATAAAATAATCTGCAATATGGGTTTATAATAGAAATATGAAGAAAAAAGGGAGAAATAATAGTGAAATAAGATTTTAATACTAGTACAAGAGACTAGGATTCTTATTTTCATCGATTTTTTTCAGTCTCTCCTCTTCTGTCTGTTCAAGTTTTTCAACTGCTTCCATCATATCCGAATAGAACATTTCAACCATGTCTTTACTGAAACTTTCCTTAACAACCATTCTCAAAACAGCAATATCTTCTGCATTTGCAGGAAGTGTGTAGGCTGGAACTATCCATCCTTTCTGTCTTAATTTTTCTGATAAATGGAATACTGTAAAATCACAGTTATGAAGCTGCACAGTCACCATTGGAAATGTAATACTTTTATTTATAACTTCAAACTTAGCTGATCCATTCAATTTTGCTGCAAGGTAACTTGCATTTTCTTGCATGTTTTCCATAATTTTTTTATATCCCTCCATTCCAAGTCTTATTAAATTATAATACTGTGCTATGATGGTACCACTGCCCTTTGAGAAGTTTAGAGAGTAATTGGGCATTATCCCTCCAAGATAATTTATATTAAATATAAGTTCTTCAGGAAGGTCTGTTTTATCTTTAAATATTAACCATCCAACACCCGGATATACCAATCCATATTTATGGCCTGATACATTTATAGATCTTACTTGTTCCAGCCTGAAATCCCATTTTATTTCAGGATACAGGAATGGTAGAACAAAACCTCCACTTGCAGCATCAACATGTATGGGTATATCCCAACCTTCAGCTTCCTTAATTTCTAGTAAGGCTGTGTTAATTTCTTCTATTGGATCCATTTGTCCCGTGAATGTTGTTCCTGCAACTGCCCCTACTGCAATGGTATTTTCATCTACCAGGGCTTTGATTTCATCGGCTGTTATCGTGTAGATGTCCTCTTCCAAACCGCTTATACAACTGAATGATGACATAACCTTGGTAATTTCTGTTTCAGTTGTTTTACACATGTTCTTTTTTAATGGTATGAGTTTGAGTTCTACATCGAAATACCTTGCAAATTTCTCCCATACGGTATGAACATCTGCTCCCATCACAATATTGGGTTTATCTGTTGATTTACCTTCAGCTTCTCTCCGTTTCTTCCATGTCCATTTATGTGCTAGAAGTCCGAGCATAATAGATTCTGAAGAGCCTATAGTGCCACTTCCAATTGAGTTACATTTTTTTGGGGCATTAAAAAGTCTTGCAAGCATGTTAACTACCCTATTTTGTATTATTTGGGTTTGGGGATATTCATCGTTGTCAACATAGTTTTTTCCAATACTTTCCATGATAAGTTTATCAGCTTCGGGTTCCATCCATGTTGTTACAAAACTTGCTAAATTCAGGGCAGGATTACCATCTAAATTCAGTTCATCGTGTATGATCTGATAGGCTGCCCTTGCAGGCATACCATTAACAGGCATTACATATTTAGGAACTGTTTTGGTGAAATAACGACTACCATAAGTTGTTGTATGTTCCCTTTCTGTCTTACTTAAATTATCCAAATTTTTCTTATCCGATAGCAACTAAAAATCCCCCTAATTTTTTTTAAAATGTGTTATTCAGAAACGTTTAAAAATATTTACCTATCCCATAAAATTGTTAAATATTAATGGTCAATATTTCTATTTTATAGGGTTTAATGCTGTTTATTCAAAGACCATAGTTTGATCAGCCCTTATTGACTGTTTCGATATAATAAAAATAACATATATTAATTTAAATTTTTTAATTTAATTGATCTAAATTTAATACTAATTTTTGTAATGTAACTATCATATATTTTATTATTTAAAGAGATTTGAATCGTATTCCACCACATTTTTTAATATTTTATAGACCCTGCTAAAAGTTGTACAGGAACATATTGCCCAATAATTTCTAAAATTAAATTTAATAATGATATATTATATCTATCTTCCATTACATTAACCGTTTTATTATAAAATGGTATTTTATATTTATTTTTCAGAGACATTTCGATCTATTAGATTGATATCTAATTATCTAACATATCTAATGATCAGAAAATTTGTATCCCTCTATATTTTGCGAAGTGATTTAATTGTTAAATTCAAAGATTTTAATTGTTGAAAATGAGCGCATAGTTGCAGATGATATTAATTTACGATTAGAAAATTTGGGTAATGAAATGATTGGTATTCCGGGTACAGGTAAAGATGCTTTGAAAAAAATAGGTGAAATATAACCTGATCTAATCTTAATGGATAATACTTACAGGTGAGGTAGATGGAATTGGAACAGCACAACTGATAAGTGAACTCTACTCTGTTCTATTCATATATCTAACAGCCTATTATGATAATGAAATATTAAAAAGAGCATCATTAGCCCAACCAGCAAGTTACATAACCAAACCCTTTAACACTGTTGGACTTCATATAGCTATACATATAGCCCTTTACAAACAGAAAAAATTAAAGTAAATCTAAAAACATTTTTTTTTTTAAAGGCTGGTATTAATCAATTTAAAATTGGATTTTCAATAAACAATTTGCTAATTAAATCTCTTTTTTTAATAATAAATTTCTATTTTACATCCTCCCTATTGTCCTATAATTATGAGTAATGAATGGATGAGAATCAGGATTGATAATAAACAATATTAATGACAAAATTCAAACTTAAAGAAGAATTAGAGTTTTAATTTTATTATCTGTTCCAATCCGGTTCATGTAATAAAATATAAAATGAACTATGCAATAATATATACCTGGTTTTGTATTGGATAGTTAAAGGTATCTTTTAATGTGTTATAAACCATAAATTAGTTTAGAAAATAATCTTTTTATAAATCTAGGATGAGTATATGAAACATTTGGAGAAACTGCTCTGGTGGCTGATAACTGGTAAACGAGGGGGAATTAACCGTGCCAGAATTATCAAGAAGCTCAATGAAAGACCTTATAATGCTCATCAACTCTCTAAAGAGTTAAATTTAGATTATAAAACTATTAGACATCATATTAAAATTTTAGAAGAAAATAATGTGATTAAACCTACCGGAGATTCCTACAGTAAATTATATTTTCTCACAGATGAAGTCGAGAATAATTATGAGATTTTCCAAGAGATATGGGATAACTTTATAGAAAAATAGATATTTTGGAAGTGTATATTAATATATAGAGGTAAAAATGACGTTAGAATTAGCATTTTTAAACAGGATAATAATTTCTGCATCCATTATAGTTGGAATTGCAAACATAGGCTTACTATCAGGATTATTATATTTCTACTGGAACAGTTACAAACAATTAAAATCCAAATTTACTATAGGACTCCTATATTTTGCATTGATCCTATTAATCCAGAATATCCTTGCAATAATAGCTTTAGCAGTATTTTTACTCTTAGGTATTGAAATTCATGAAATAGGGGGAGCTGAAATTTATTCAATCCTTCTTTTAGTTACTCTAGCTCAGTTAGTTGCATTGATAATCCTATTTAAAATAACGTGGGATTAAATCTAAAACTTAACTATTTTTTTTATTTCAAACTACAAATAAAGGAATATTTTCCATCATTATATTATTAAAGTAGTTTATCTCATCCCAATTAGGACATCTAAACCATTTTTATTTTTTGTAATAGTTTTATACTAAAATATATTCATGAAAGTTCTAGTCGGGTTAGATTGGGGTGTAACTCCGGCATAAATACTTAAATATAACTCGTCATATTACAATTTACGAAGTTAATATATAACGCTATTTTAAATTTCTGAAATTTATATGGTTTATAATTTGTATTCAACAGTTTAGATGGTTTATAGCGTATATTTGGATGTTAATAAGTGTTAAAAATTAATGAAGTTGAATTTTTATGATAGAACAATTGAACATAGCCCTATTCCAACTAATTAACCAATATGCTGGTATAAATCCAATTTTTGACTCGATAACTGTATTTGCAGCAGAATATATGCCTGTAGTAGTAATTCTGTTTATGTTATATCTTTGGATTAGGAAAGGCGACAATAAACATGACATTTTACTTTATAGTGTTTACGCAGGCATAACTGGACTTATAATTAACTATCTAATTGGTCTGGTCTATTTTCATCCTCGACCTTCAATGTTACATCTGGGAACTCAGCTATTCCAGTATCCAACAGATAGTTCATTCCCTTCTGATCACACAACATTAATGGTTTCAATTGCTTTGATGTTAATATACTTCAGGGAAACAAGGATTTATGGTATTATAATCCTCATATTGGGGCTTATTGGAGGGTTTGCAAGGGTGTTCAGCGGGATCCATTTTCCATTTGATATCTTCGGTTCGGTTATTGTTGCAATAATAAGTTCAGCACTAATTTTCTACTTTAAAAAAGGATTTGACCCGTTGAACAATTTGATTAAACAAATTTATAGCAAAATAACAGGATTTGGACGATAACTATGTGTTTGGAGGATATTTCATTATGATTAGTCTGGTTGGATCGGTTAGTAATTTTGTTATTAATTTAATTGGTAATCTTGGTTATTGGGGTGTTTTTATTGGAATGATGCTTGAAAGTGCATGTATCCCAATACCAAGCGAAATTATAATGCCATTTAGTGGATTTGTAGTCTGGCAGGGCAACAACAACATGACTTTAATTGGAATAACCCTTGTAGGTGCATTTGGTAACCTTGTAGGATCCATTATAGCATATTCTGTAGGTTTAAAGGGAGGAAGACCTTTATTAGAAAAATATGGTAAATATCTACTCATTATACACAGTAAGCTTGAATTAGCAGATAAATGGTTTACTAAATATGGTGGGGAAGCTGTTTTAATAAGTAGATTCCTACCAATCATACGCACATTCATTTCATTACCGGCTGGAATTGCTCATATGAACTTTAAAAAGTTCATGGCATACACATTTATAGGTTCACTACCATGGAGTTTTGCTTTAGGATACATTGGTATTAAACTAGGCCCAAATTGGGGATTAATACAGGGATATTTTCATATATTGGATATAATTGTTGAAATAGGAATTTTAGGAATAATTCTATATTTAATTTATAAATACTTTGGAAAATCTAAACTTAAAAATATTACAAGAAGGAACTAAACATGAAAAGTAGATACAGTATTTTATTAGGAGTAGGAACAGTTATTGGGCTTTTTTTCGTGGTTACAATGGTAAATTCGAATAATGCAACCAATTTAACTTATATATTCACTGGTATTCTACTTGTTGGAGGTTATATAACAACTTACACATTAATATTAAAAAATCTAGGGTAGCTTTAATCGCAGGGATAGGAGTATCCATGTTACTAATTATTTATCAATTAATTATAGATCGATTATATGGTTCAGGGTCATTAAATTTAGTTGCATTTTTGATTATACCCGGATTTGTAATGCTTATTGGAGGATTCATTGCTAAAATTACAAAAAAATGAATTCAAAGATATATTGGAAGATCTGAATAGATCTAAATCATAATCACCACTATTTTATGTAATTATAAGATAAAAATCGACTGTAAAATATAAAATAATAATAGTTCAAAAACTAATATTTTTTCTATTTATTTAATTTTAGAGATATAAAAAACCTTCAGATTTTAGGTAAAATATTTATTACTAGGAGTATATATAAATTAAAGTTTGTTAATATACAGGGGGGACAAGTTAGATCAGGAATAAAATTATTTTAGTACTATTAGCCATAATCATAATAATTGTACTTGTTTACGGAATGAATAATATATTAGTCCACAGAGACTCAAACAATAATAATGCTGGGTCAGTTACCAAAGTACTGATATATGATGGTCAAGGGGTAATGGGAAGCAGTGTTGAAGGTATTGAAGACACTTTGAACGATAGTAACAACCAAAATATAAGTGCAAATAATAAATTTGTATACAATACTAGTAGTGTCATAAACTCAAATACTCTGTCAGGATATGATGTTTTAATAATGCCTGGCGGTGAAGCTGCAGACTATTTATCTAATGATGAGATTGATGCTAATTCAATAAAAAAGTTTGTTTCAAGTGGTAAAGCTTATATTGGTATTTGTGCAGGAGCTTATGCAGGATCTAACTATATTACAGATCAACAGGCAGGATGGGGACTGGCACCTGATGTGAATAGTATAAGTGAAGATTATGAGGGACAACTACAAATAGCAACAACATCATTTGGAACGAAAATACTCAACAATTCTTTAACCAACATACATATGGACAGTGGTCCAGCAATGACCACTAACAATTCTCAGATAGTAATGGCCACATTTGCAGATAACAATACAGGTTATATAAGTTACCCGGCGATAATCGGAGAAGCATATGGATCTGGAAGAGTGATTTTAAGCGGACCACATCCTGAGATGGATCCAGAAAACCCACAACTTTTAACCAACATGCTTCTATGGGTTACTAAAAAGATAAATTAACAAAAAAAATAGTCATTATTGAATAAAATTCTTTTTTTAATGTTTTAATCTTAATTTATTCCCATTAAATTCATAATGGTCACTGATAATTCTTCATTTTCTATTTTACCATCACCATAAACAGCAGATACTGTGATTATATGATTTTCTTGTGAAACATCGGGATTTATTATTCTATTATCGTCACTTGATAGGTTTAGTTCATACATTGAGTTATCTGGAATAAAGTTTGTAAAATCTTTTATAACTTTTCCAGTTGATTGATCAGCTATTTTATACTTTCCAACAATTGTACTTAAAAGATCGTCTGATAATGGGTTATTATTTTGGTCTAGAAAGCTTATGGTTATGATTCTACTCGATTTTTCGGATATTGTCTTATGTTGTGAGACTAAACTCAAATTCACGTTAACTTCAGTAAATGAGTAGTCTTCTAATGGAAATCCTAATCCATATGGACTCCATGGAGATGCATATAAACAATAATTTGCTCCATTAATTTTTATAACAGTTGATATTTCATTATAAATATCTGATAAACTTCTTGGAATGAACTTTACAGACGGATCATAAGTTATTAAATTAACAACCATTTTAGTATTATCAATTTCATCTAATACCTTTTTAATTGCTGTAGAAAGTGCTGTCCCTGAACTGTTTGATGGAAATATTTTGGGCATTACATAATCCACTTCAGCAGCCGTTAAATGAATGGTTGGAGATGTCCAAAGTATTGATGCAGATAGTTTATTCGATGAATCAACATCATGGATTGCTGTTGCCATCTGTTTAACAAATTCAGCGAGTATATTTGATTGTTGATCTACATCATAGCCACTCCACATATGCCAATGGAAATCATCAAATATAATCCCCTCTATTTTTGGTACATCGGATAATAATTGGGTTAAAGCTGTTTGTAACTTGTTTCGATGATCCATATTCTCTGGATCAACTAGGGATGATTGGTCCGAGGCTTTAAATGCATTTATATTTATATGCAATTTAAGTTTTGTATCCTTCATTTCATCTATTAAAGCGTTAACATTGTTTTTACAAGTATTATAGTTATTCAGTAAAAAACTGTCTGAATAAAATACATGTGTTAATCCCCTACTTTCCAATTCCTTAAAATCTGGAAATGGATAATTTTCAATTACATATAATCCTTTAACATCCATTTTTTTAGACCTCGATTATTAAATATATTTTTTAATAATAAACTCCAGGTAATTTATGATTAAATTGGGAAGACTCTTTACTATAACCCTCTAAATTTAGATTTCAAGTGTTATTAAAGTTTTATCCATCTAACTATCATACTCATTTTTATTTAAGTAAAAAATTTATAAGTATATTATACAATTTTGAATTTCAAGATATATAATCTTAAACCTATCATGCATTTAAAAAAATTTATTATAATAATGATATTGATGAAATCTAAATAAATAATTACATTAACAAATTTCAAATAACATTATTTATATCTTATTTTGGATTTTCAATTGATGAATAGCATCATGAACCTCTTTAATTCCTTCATCTGCTTCTAATTCAATGACTGGAACATCCATTATTATATCTCCATATTGGATTCTTACATCTTCTCCTTCAAGATCTTGAATTATTTTAACTTTTTTTGATCCATAGTATATGGTCATATTGCCTCCAATTACTCAGATAATGGTTAATAATAGTTTTAATTAAATTTGTTTTAAACTTTAATTTTTAGAACTTAATTTTCAAAGATTTTACCAAGAGTTAATATATCAGGATTTTCTTTTAAATTTTCTATGATACGTTTTATTGTTTCGTTTATATCTTCAACAGGTCTAAAAACTATTCCCATCTGATTTAATGTTGATTTTACTTCGAGTGTTTGATTTAACTCCTGTATTTCAGCTGCTTCAAGGGGTAATTTTTTAATTTTTTCCATCAGGAGGTATAGTTCAAATTGGTCCATTTAAAATTCCTCAAATATTTTAGAGTGTACTTTATTTATATTCATATTATTATCAACTATTACAAATATTTTTTATCTGATTATTCTATTTGTAACCGGGTGATTATATTAAAGATTGATTAATTTCCAACTATTAAACAGGATTATTTTTTATCAAAAAAATATATCATTATACTAACATGGTTTTTCTTTTAATCATATTGGTTTTTTTAACATCATATTTATAATCCTTAAAATTAGCACTGTTAATGAACAAAACTTTTATTAATGAAATAAGCGGAATAATGATTAATATTAAACTTTGTATGGTCAGATATTTAATATGATATAATTTAAATATATTTTAAGTTTACAATTATATGGGGAATAATTAAAATGGATGAATCTGAAAGTTTTAGTCAATATATGGATACCAAACGTCTTGAAACACTAGTAGATGGAATTTTTGCTATAGCTATGACTTTATTGGTTTTGGGATTAGCTGTTCCTGTAATACGTCCCCCATTAACGAATGCAAGTGTTGAAACCGCTATTATTAGTATTATACCCAACTTCATATCGTTAGTGGTGAGTTTTGTTTTGCTTGCAGTGTTCTGGAAAATTCATCATCGAATTTTCAAACAGATAAATAAAATGAATGGTACATTGCTGTGGATAAATGTTATATGGTTATTATTTATTGTACTGGTTCCGTTCTCAGCGACTTTAACAGGAGATTATGGTCAATTTACCATTGCTAATGTTATTTTCAACATTAACATGCTTGGAATTGCTACTTTACTATATCTAAACTGGCATTATGCTGATTACAAAAATTTTATCCATGAAAAAATATCAGACGAAGAAATATCATTTACTAAGAAAATTAACCTTTCCTTCATAATAGTGGCTATAACAGCTATTGGACTATCATATGTAATTCCTCAATATTCTCAAACAGTGTATATTATTATGTTACCTATCGATCTTATTGTAAAATTCCTTATGAGGCTATAAAAAAATTTAAAATCTTTCCTTTTTTAAAAAAAATATTCAAATAATCTGTTTATATAACAACCAGTGGGGAATGATCTGATATTTTTGATTCCCTAATTTGAGAATCTGAGTAAACCGAAACATCTTCTAAAGTTACAGCAAGCTTTGATGAAACGAAGGCATAATCCAATCTGAACCCAGTTCCTGAATGGTGGAACCAAGTATATCCCATAGACTCTGCTGTTGAATTGTATTTCCACAAATCAATGTATCCTAATTCACCAAGTTTCAATAAATCCTTAGCATTGTATTCTGTTTGATTGCCAGAATCTTCTTTAGTGCAACTGTTAAAGTCACCAGTTATCAGTACCTTTCTATCTACATTTTCCTCTGCATACTCTAAAACTTTCTTCCAGAACAGATCCTTCTCAGTTCCGGCCTTATCGGGTACATAAACTCCGAGTACGCTAAGATCCATCTTTGGAATATATACTTCAACCCATCTATCCTCAATATTTTTAGTTACAAAAGTCTCTTTACATGCAATAAAAGAACCTAACTCACCATTTTCATTGGATGGTTGGGTTTTATAACCTTTTTCAACTAATTTAGATATAATCTCTTGACCATTATCATTTTTAACAAATTCTGTAAGTACAATCATGTCAAAATCATTATTTAACAAGTAATCAACTATTTTTGAGGTTCTTTTCTCCCCACCAAAACGAATATTAAAATTTAAAATTCTCATTTTCTGCTACCCTCAACTTAAAATATAGCTTATAATGCCTCTATTTTAAAATATAAAAATTTCTGATATTGTTAATATTAGATAATATTATGTTCTCCTTTAGATAAAAAGAAATGCAAAAAATATTAAAGATTACATATAATTTTCTTACTACTCTTATCCTAGTCTCTAGTTAAAACATTCTTTAATAGAAAAGATGTAATAACTCCGAATATTTCTACTTGTTCCGATGTAGATACATCTTTTAGATAAAATTAAATACATTGTATGAGATATAAATGAAATCCTATACTAATAATGCCCCTAATTAATTAAATCCTCCAATCATACCCTCCAAATTGAGAGGGTTTAGAGTTTAAAATTTATAAATTAAATTATCCTCCTCCTTTTAGAATAAAAATTTATTAGATATTTTGCAAATTGAATATCTGAATTAATAAGGAAGGATATTATATATTTACATAGTAAAAAATAATTAATTCTTAATCTAAATTATATAAAATTATAGGGAGATGTTTATAGTGGTAATTGATAAAGATGCAGAACTTATGAGATATGAAGAATGTGTTAAGGAATATACAGAGTTATTGGATGATCTTACATTAATTAAAAAGGGTAAGGATTTATCTGCTACTGAATTTGTAAATCGTTGTGATGATCTAATCAATAGATTTAAAACACTTCAACAACTGGGAATTTATGAAGAACAGGCAAGAGCATTGGCAATTAATGATTTATCAGATTTTATATCTGAGATTAAAGGTTTAAAACCTGAAGAATTCTAGTTTTAGAATTCTACTCATATCCTCTTTAAACAAATTATAAACCTTTTTTTAATGTAAATGTGTTATATAATTTCCAAGTGGTAGGGTGTAATTGGCTTCAATAATTGCTGCGATTACAATTAAAACAATAGCAATTATAAAAAGGGCCATAGCATCTTTAAATTCCCAATAATGGTCACTCACACTATTGTCATTTCTTAACAAATTATAAACTATTTTTGTGAGTCTGAATCCTGCTGCACCTGCTATTATAAATCCTGAAATTTCAAATATTCCATGGGGTACTGTGTAAATTATGAAAAGTTTAGGAGAAAGCGGTCCTAATGTCGTACTCGTCACATGGCTGGATCCAAGATATCCTAGAAATGATCCATAGATGAATCCATTTAAAAATATTGCAACAAATGTAATTAATCCAACAATACCACCTAAAAATGTAATAAATAAACTTTGGAGGTTATGTGTGAGTATTGTATATGTTGTTATACCATGTTCACGTGCAAGTAACTGGTCGGACTTAACTATGGTCATAAGGAAATTTTCAACGGAGCGTGGTAGGAAATAACCCAATAAACCACCTATAATGACAGCTATAAAAAATATAGTGGTTGAAAAGATTATAAATTTCACATTTCGATGGTATAGGCCAACAAAATAATCACGGCTCTTATGTAAAAAATCATTATCTGTTGATGTTTTGGACATTCTATTTTCCCCAAATTTATCCTAGTTATTTAAAAATTTCTCAGATTGTTAATTTAGATAATATGTTATTCTCTATTAGTATAGTATACAAAATCGTATTATTACAATTATATTTAAATGCTCTCAATAAAAATTAGTTAATCAATAGTGATAAATTTTCATATCGATATATATCTTTACAAATAGGTAAAAAAAATAATGGAGGCGGCTATATGAATGTTGGGGAAATAGTTGAAGATGCATTAAGATATCCGCTTTCTGATTGGAAAAAAGTATTAATATATGGATTTATAGGATTATTCACCACAACAGCAGTATTTAGGTTATTTTTCGCCATGAATGGTTTGACTAACCCGGGTTTAATCCTACTATTGGTTATTCTTGAATTAATTGTGAGTATCTACTTTACTGGTTACTTCTTGAAAATTATAAAATTGTCACTATCAGGAGCTAAAAAGCTTCCACAATTTAATGTAGTAAATGAAAAGTTATCGGACGGTATTAAAGTATTCATAGTTGGTATTGTTTATATGATACCAATTATCCTGACTATATCCATTTTTGCAATATTATCTTCGGCGGCTTTGGGAATAATAATTAATTATGCTATTAACAATGGTTTCAATTTGGAAAATATCATCAGTATTCTATTGAATTTGGGGATTGGAATTGGAATTTTCTTGGCAATAATGTACATGATTGTAGTACTACCATTATTTATTCTTTCATTGGTACATATGGCAGATAATAACAGTGCACTTGTTTCAGCATTTAAATTCCGTGAGATATTTAATAAAATCAACAGTATAGGATTGATTAACTTAATATTATGGTATTTGTCTAGTGGATTAATTTTTCTAGCAATTTTAATTTTTTTAGGAACATTTACACTGGAAATTTTCAATTTATTACATAGTATTGATATTGGTGGATTGTTAATTTCAGTTGTTATTGTCCCTTATCTATACATGTACTTTGCAAGATCATCTTCCCTGGTATATATGAAAAAAATAGGAGAATAATATTTTTAATTCTATAATTTTTTTTCCTTATTCCAGGATATGTTTAACTTTTTTTAAAACAAGATTTCCCAGTTTGAATTGTTCCTCCACATCGATGTGCACTCCATCCAGTTCACTAACAGTTATTATTTTTGATATGTCAAGAAATTCTAAGCCGTAATTCCTGGCAATTTTTGCATAGTAACCTGGTAATTTACGTGATTTGTTATGTGAATTTCGAAATTCTTGTGATAAACCTTCAACGGGATTTATGATTGGTGGAGTTAGCAGCAATATTTTAGGTGCTGAACCTTTAATTCCCGTTCCACTTTTCTTTATAACCTCTATTATCACTGTTATTCCCCGTGCAATTTCAACTGAAGGAAGTGAAAATCGTTTCTTAAGGTCGTTCAATCCTAAAAGTAGTATGCATAGATCTATAGGCTTATGGCTTTCAAGGCAGGGTATTAAATAATTTAATCCGTTTTTACTTGCACCATCAACTGGATCGTTCCAAGTTGTTGTTCTGCCCTTTAATCCCTCTTCAATAACAAGATAATTATCATTCAATCCATTGGTCAGTACTCCGGTCCATCTTTCATCCCAGGACATTCTGTTCTGGTTTGCTGGATTGTAACCCCATGTAATTGAGTCACCAAAGCAAAGAACAGTTTTTTTTGTCATGGATTATGATTTATTGGTTAGTTGTAATAATAATTTGTTTATAAAATTTCTAGGATCATAAAATATATTTATTATGCTGTATAAAACAGTATTATGGTGTAATGGGTTGATTTGAATTGGAATGCGCCAAATTTTTTTGAAAATTATATTAAAAAGGGGGAGGGGAATATTAATATGCCAAAAGTTATATGGTTTGAAATTCCTGTAGATGATCCTGAAAGGGCTATAAAATTTTATGAAGATGTATTCGGATGGAAGATTGAAAAATGGGATGGTCCTTTTGACTACTGGCTTATAACAACAGGACCTGATGATGAACCAGGTATTAATGGGGCCATAATGACTAAAGAAATGGGAGAAATGGTTAGGGATACCATTGGTGTGGATTCATATGATGATTTTGCCAAAAAAATTGTGAAGGAAGGTGGAACCAAGTTGACCGAGAAAATGGAAATTCCTAAAATGGGTATAATGGGATCTTTCAAGGACACCGAAGGAAACATCTTTGCGATAATGGAACCTAAAATGGATTAAATTTACATAACCATTCTATTTTTTTTATAACTGTATTTAATGTTATTTTGTTGATTGTTACTCATTTTTTTTATTGTTATTCAATGAGTTATCCAGTAAATAATGTTTAATTTTATTGATATACCGTCCTTCTAATTCATGTCTATTACATTCTATTTCACCATAAATATAGAAGATTATATTAGATAATATCAACAGAATATAAATCGAGATATATATGAAGTTTTCAAAATCTTCTCAGTCTAATGACATGAACAGATCAAGGCTAAATTTGTATCTAAAACTCAAGTCGAAAATAGATGCATAAAAGTTCCAAATATTTTTGTTTTAATGACATAGAGTTAAGATTTAATAAATTCAAGAAATGTATTTAGGTGATCTGGGTGGATAGTAAACAAAAAATGAGATTACTTCATCAAGTAAGACATATTGTAGAGTGTAATGGTTCTGAAGACGTTTTAAAACGTGTTGATTACGACTTAGACTTTTTATTTCACCGAAAGAAATGGAATTCAAAATAAGAGTTCTACAGTATCGTTAGATATAAAACATATAATCCGTTGACATGGTATCTGTTAGGATACGTTCTAAATCTCCAATTCATACTTTATTATTAATTCTATTTTAAATTTAATTTTATATTTTCTACTGATATGGCAAACCCACTACATTAAAATCTACAATAACAATAAATAAATGACCCAAAGTACTCTAAGATGAAATCCAAAAAAAAAATTATATTCATTAACTCGAACTATTATAATTTTTTATATGATAAATTTCCATATCATTATCATTGTAATCCAAATATGAGGTACAAGAGTATGAATATAACCGAATTAATAAAAGATTCTTTGAAATATCCAGTTTCAGATTGGAAGAAAATTATAGTATTAGGAATTTTTATAGTGATCGGGGGAATATCATCCCTATTAAATTTGATTGATATAACAAATTATGTAATAGTACTAATTTTTGTTGGTATTGGATTAATTTCAGGACTTCTAGTAGATGGCTATCTTTTTAGAATCGTAAAAACATCTGTTGATAGTGAAAATAAACTACCCAAATTTAATGACTGGAAAAATCTCTTAATAGACGGTGTTAAAGTATTTTTAACTTTTATTGTATACTTAATATTGCCGCCACTTGTTGTTTTATTAATTATACTCCTATTACTGGGAGGTTTATCATCATTTGGATTAGATATTACAGCTATAATTGGAAGTACAGGCATGAGTCCAATAAATTTTTTAGTTACAGGAATCTTAACGGGTATAGAGAATTTATTTATAATATCATTTGACATGTTAAATCAGTATGTAATCATTGTATTAATTGAATTCCTTATAATTCTGCCATTATTCCTAGTAGCAATAGCAAATATGGCCTATGAAAGGGAATTTGGAGCTGCATTTAGATTAGGCGAAATAATTGAAATAATTGGAGATATAGGTTGGACTAACCTTATAAAATGGTATATAACAACAGGAGTTATCTTTTTATTAATATTCAGTATAGGAACTATAATTAGTTTCTTATTCAGTGTTTCAACTGGTAGTATTCCATTTTATATAATATCTTTAATATTAGCTTTGATTTTACTACCCTACTCCCAGATGTACTATGTTAGAGCTGTGGCTTTATTTTACAAGCCCGAATAAAAAATGCTCTTAACATTTTATGAATTTTTTTAAGATTTGTTTCAATAAATTCTTAGTCAATAACTCAGAAGTGATATATTATTGCTATCCTCAATTAGCTGTTTTTAACTGATTTAAAGCCCGTTTAACAGGAAAATATATTCATATTCAACAACATAATATTACCTATATGTAAATGGGGAAAAGAAATTTAGAAAAAACCAATAGGGAAAAGGCTATTGTTTTTTTTAAGAAGTTCTGAAACAGGTGATAAGGAATTCGTTAAAAAATGGATTTCTGAAAATTATACTCCACATTATCCTTCAATTAAAACAGTTAGAGATGCTTTACTAGAATTCTACAACCAATTGAAGGATATGGAAATTAAATTAGATATAAGACGAGTTATTGAAGATGGGAATTTTGTGGCTAAACACAGTGGATACACCGATCCAATGGTGGGTATTGACATTTCCGATTTGAAGCAAGGAAAATAGTTGATCACTGGGCCAAAACCCAAGAGTATGTAGAAAAAAAACTTTTAGTGGCCACACTATGTTAGATGGTCAATAAAGATAAAGGACTTGGAAAAAACAGCAGAAAATAAGGTTCTTCTTAAAAAACTGGTATTGGACGTTTTTATTAGCGGGGATTATGATAAAATGTCAAACTTCTTTGACGATGATAATTATATCCAGCATAATTCATGATTTGCAGATGAACTATCTGGACTTCTTAGTGGATTAGAAGAAATGGCTAAAACAAGGCAACGAAATGAAATTTACCAAAAATTATATGATATTGGGAGAAGGAAATATGGTATTATCAGTTAATTAAAGATTCTATAACGGTGAACATGTTTCATTTTTTGATATCTTTAGAATAGAAAACAGTAAATTTGTTGAAAATTGAGATGTAATAAAACATATTGTACCGGCAGAGAAATGGAAAAATCGAAATGGAAAATTTTAGATAATTTTCAATCCAAAAATATGTACATATTAATACAGGATAGGTCACATCTATCATAAATCTAGTTAAAGATATTAAAAAAAAATTAATCTCGTGAAACCATGAATATAAAAAACAATGTTTTAAAAGTACTTTCAGGTGAAGAAAGCGATATAACTCCCGTACTTAGTGTTACACAAATAGCAATAGTTGAAGCTATGGAAAAAACAGATGTATATTGGCCTGAAGCACATATTAATTCAGATATGATGGCAATTCTAGGTAGCTCTCTTCATGAACTTGCAGATTTGGAATGTGCAAGAATACCATTCTGCCTAACAGTCGAAGCAGAAGCAATGGGATGCACAGTAGATCTTGGAAACATTGAAAGAACCCCACAAATAACTGAATCACCATTTAGAACAGCCGATGATATTGAGGTACCAACAGATTTTCTGAATAAAGGACGGATACCAGTTGTTCTTGAAGCCATAAAAAGATTAAAAGAAGAATATGGTGATACACTTCCAATTATTGTTGGAATTACAGGACCATTTACACTCACAGGACATTTGCTTGGTGTTGAAAACATGTTAAGAGACATGAAGATGAGACCAGGAGATATTGAAAATGCGGTGGATAACTCTCTTGATGTATGTATGGATTATGCAGAAGCTATATCACAAGCTGAACCCGATATTATATGTGTTGCCGAGCCAACAGCTGCACCAGAACTAATAGATCCACTTCAATTTAAAACTATTGTAAAACCAAGACTCGAAGACCTTGCAAATGTAATAAGAACGAAAAAAATTCTCCACATATGTGGATCAAGCCAGCCAATAATACATGACATGGCAAGTATAGGTTATGATGCAATCAGTGTAGAGGAGAATGTGGATATTGCAAAGGCTAAACACGACCTTGAAAAGGGCGGAAAAGTTTTAAGGGTAGGTGGAAAGGTCATGAGTATGGGTGGTGAAACATCATCAAAAATAGTTGGAAACATATCATCAACACAAACACTATTTAGAGGCTCCACAGAAGATGTTAAAGAAGAAGTAAAAAAAGCATTGAATGCTGGAGTGGATATATTAGCACCTAGCTGTGGATTAGCACCCAGATCTCCCATTGCAAATATTAAGGCAATGGTTGAAGCAAGAAATGAATTTTATGATAAAATTCAATAATTATTCCTCTTTTTTTGAAAAAGCAACAATTATCGTTGCAAGATGAGGATCATCGGGATAATTGTACTTATCTTTAAGATATTTATCTCCTAATGTTGAGGGGCTGCACGATACAACATCCTTAATTGTCAGGACATCATTTAACTCTGGAAATGGGATTGCAGGTAAAATGAATAGTTCCTTTTCACCCACACTTCTGGTCAGTTTATCCGGTTTGAAGATTATGAAGTTATTACTCAGAAAAATAACATTATCGTTATGGGCATATTTTCTATTATCTTCCGGAGAAATCAGCTCCTGACCTAAAATTCGACCACTATTAGTTATAAGAAGAACTGTTGGTTTGGATGGAATTCTAAAATCCTCAGTTTTAAGTAGTACTAAACAGAATTCTCTACTTAAACATTCATTCAAACCCTTATTAACAACGGGTATGATATCATTGTTAGGACTGGATTCAATTTTCATTAGAGCTTTTCTATCTTCTTCTGAAAGTTCTTGAACATCAATGGCACCATCTAATGTTTTTATTATATCTATAGCCTCTTCAACCACCATTTTAAAAAGTCCTCCGCCATAAAATATACATTGGTCACTATATAATGAAATAAATTTATTTTTATATAATGATTTATTTTTACAATATTTTAATATTATTCTATTTTATGTAGATTGTTTATGCCTGTTTAACAATTCCCTACTCAGGAAAACCCAGATTTAATGATTCTATTTTATTTTTTTTTCAAATAATTTAATAAATCAATTAATTTGGGGATATAAATGGATAAAAATATGTATTAATTGCATTTGAATTCAATTTAAATTCAAAAGATTTATAGAATACACATACAATAATAAATATAAGGTGATCTATAATGGAAGGATTTACTTATAAGGTGATCTAAAATGAAAAGATTTACTAAAATGGCATATAAAAACCCAGATGAAATGGTTTTCGGACGAGCCAAATACCCAACTAGCCAGCGATGGAATACACAAATAGGTGCTGGTTATGTTGTTCCAGAAATTAAAGTCGCTCCTGTAGAAGGTTCTGAAGAATCAAAAGAACAAATGGTTTCAGAATGTAGAAACATTACTCAAAGTGCTTGTGACCGGGCAATATCCATAGGATTACCTGCATTTATGTTAGAACAAGAACATATATTTCAGCAAACAAACAACCCTGAATGGACAGCAGATTGTACACAAGCCCAAGTAGAAATCTTGGAGAGATATCATGATGAATACGATATCCGAGTTTCACTACTTGCAACGCCCGCAGATATAAGAATTGAGGAAAGACGTCCAGGACTCAGAGGTTCTGACTATGATAACAAGGTCATAGAATCCATAGAAGCTAGTGCAGCAAATGGTGCATCATGTGTTGCAATAGAGACTATGGGTGGAAAATCTGTATCCGATTATGGTATAGCCCGTGGTGATCCTAAAGCCATATTATTTGGAATAGGAGTTCTTGGTAGTATCGATATGGAGTACATGTGGAAAAGGATAGTTAATGTATGTAAAAAGTACGACTGCAGACCAGCAGGGGATACAGACTGTGCTCAGGCAAATACAGCCATGTTCATGGCTGGAGGATTACTTNNTGCACTTACAAGAGCTATAGCCGGAGCTCGAAGTTTAGTTGCTGTTGAATGTGGTGCTATTGGACCACTGAAGGACTGTGGATATGAAAATCCTATAATTAAGTCAATAAGTGGAGTACCAATATCCATGGAAGGTAAAAATGCAGTTTGTGCACACTCAGACCTTATGGGTAATCTAACAGCAGCAATATGTGATGTTTGGAGTAATGAATCGGTTTATCACAGACAAGAAATGGGTGGAACAACCCCTGAAGTATGGTTACAGGCAACAGGTTATGAAGCAGCACTTATGAACACGGCTCTTCAAACAGGACAGGAAAAAACCTTAAGAGATCTTTACACACTCACAGACAAATACAGAGATCCTCAGGCACTTGTACTGGCCTATGATAACGCACACAGGATAGGGGAAGCAATAGTAAAATACGGTAAAAATCCATACTTAAGAGCTAGAGCAGCTGCTCTTGAAGCTGGAGCCATAATTAATGAGGCTATTGATTCTAAAAAAATGTATCTCACAAGATTTGAAAGGGACTCCCTTGACAATGCTCTAAAAATATTCGAAGAACTGCCAACAGATTCTGAACAATTTATTGATGAATGCTTAAGGAAGTACTCAAGGAAAATAGCTGAATTTGACCCAAAAAGCTATGAACTCTAGGGGGTTGAAGGAAAATGAAATATGAAGAGTTAGAAGAAAATATGGACCAAAACTTGGTACATGTTAGATACAATGTGGAAATTGAAGGACCTGCAATAAAACCCGAGGATGATGAAGACGTAGTAAGTATCCTCCCGACAAAAGAGCCTTTTAAGTCCATAGCGCTTGCTGTTCTCTACGAAAATAGAGATGCATCGCTTGAAAATGTTCAAAAAGCATTAAATGATGACATATCTCCTATTGAAATAATTAATGACGGATTAATGAAGGGTATGGATGCAGTAAACGTCCTCTATACCAAAGGCTTTTACTTCCTTCCAGATCTTATGCTTGCAGGGGATGGAATGATGGAAGGGGTAAAGGAATGTGAGAAGGTTTTAGGCCATAAAAGTGAAACAAAAGGAACTGCTGTTTCATTTGTGGCTGAAGGTGACCCGCATGATATAGGCAAAAACCTTGTTGTAATGTTCCTAAGAGCTGGCGGATACGAAGCAATAGATATGGGAAGGGATGTGCCAACAACAGAAGTTGTTAAGGCAGTAAAGGAATATAAACCAATATTATTAACTGGAACAGCTCTTATGACAACTACCATGACAGTTTTCCCTAAAGTGGTGGCAGCACTACAGAAAGAAGGTCTTGAAGTACCGGCCATTGGATGCGGTGGGGGAGCAGTAAGAAAAGACTTTGTAGAATCTTTCCCTATGAGTGTTTATGGTGTAGAGGCTTATCATGCACCTAGACTTGCAGATGCTATAGTAAAAGATCATAAAAATTGGAAAGATCTTAGAAAAGAATATTCCAGCATAGTAGGGGAATTTGTTTCAGAGTACTCGTAAATAAAACTTAAATCGGATTTTCCCATTTTTTTTATTTAATTTTTTTTGAAAATTCTTAATAAAGATAAATTTTGTAAGTTAGACCAAGTATTTTAAAATCTAAACATGTTCAAATACTTCTCAAATAATTTGCTTTAATTAGAATAAGGAGCCAAATCCATGAAAAATGAATATGGAATAGCTTTGGACATAGGAACCAGCGGTATTAGGGCACAAGCAATTGATCTTGATACTTCAAAAATAATTTCAACAGCCATCACACTTAGACATCCTCTTCCAGGTGCTAATGTGGTGGATCATCTTCATTTTGCAATAGAAGTGGGTAAAGACACAGCCCATAACCTTCTAATTGAAACAATAAACAATGTAATAATGAATTTGGGTATAAACCTTGAAAATGTTGTAAGAGTTGCTGTTTGTGGTAATCCCATCCAGCTCTCAATATTCCAAAACATAGAGATCAGAGATCTAGCATATTGGGGAGAGAACATTCTCAAAAGATTAGATATTAAACCACCTTCCAGAGATGCAACAACAGTATCATCCGGTGAGATAGGACTTACAATAAATAAAGAAGCTAAAGTATACATTCCACCAGCTATTAAACATGAAATTGGTGCTGATGCACTTGCTATGCTTTTTAAATCGGATATTTTAAAAAAGAAAGGTGTTTATCTGGTGATTGATTTTGGTACCAATGCAGAAATAGCATTAGTCCTGGATGGTGAGGTTTACACCTGTTCAGCTGCTGCAGGGCCAGCAATAGAAGGGCAAATGATCGAAAAAGGTAAATTAGCTTCACCTGGAGCAATATGTGATTTTAAAAAGATTGATTCTGGTTGGAAGAGCCAGGTACTCGACAACGAACTGATGGTCAAGGATGGAAATACAGTAGATCCTGTTACTGGAAAAATTCTTTCTAAAGGTGTTATGGATGGAAAATCCAATGGTATAACTGGAACAGGGGTTATTGCAGCTTTCAGTTTAGGAATGGATATGAATATTATCTCTGCCCCCAAAATTAAAAGTCCTGATCACAGGATCAATATGCAGGATGGAATATACCTCTCAGAAAAGGATATAATAATGATAGGCAAGGCATTAGGTGCATTTAGGGCTGCTTATTTGACTCTTGCAGAAGAGGCTGATATTCTCTTAACTGATGTTGATTCAACATATATGGCCGGTGCATCCGGTTTCTATGTTGATCCACACAAATCACTTGACGTGGGACAGATACCTCCATCCTCTAAAGATATCTATCAACTTGGAAACACCTCACTTGCAATGGCAAGTGATATTGTTATGAACCCGGATATACTTGGAAAATTACAGGCGATAGCAAAAAGTATGCGTAGTAAACATATAATGCTCGCCACATCTCCAATATTTGAAAAGATATATTCTTTAGAGCTGGCCATGTCTGAACAGGGGATGCCATTTTGGATGTATAATGACTGGTTAAATAAATATGGCTACCAGATAAGTCCACCAAGGATAATAGATCCTCAGATACACAGAATTTTTGAAAGGGATATTAAAGAACTTGGAAATGAAGGTCTTAAACTTGTTAAGATTGAATCTAAACTTGAAGCAATTTTTGAAGATTGCACCAACTGCCAAACATGTACAAAAACTTGTCCAGAATGTGCTCTTAAAATGGAAAATGGAAAAGCAACAGTTAAAACAGACCTTTGTAATGGTATGGGATGTTTGAAATGTGAATTATCATGTCCTGAAAAGGTATTTAAATTTGGAAAGTTTCTTTTGTCCATGAAAAAAATATAAGCGTGCAGATAAACTTTAGAATAGTATCATCATAATTTATAAAAGGATTAAAGACCATAATATTAAATGAAACAAATTTGAATAATATGGAGGTTAAAAAATATGGTAGATCCAATAACAACAGTTATTGTTGTAATTATAATTTTAATTATTCTGGGACTTTCAATAAGAATTGTAAATCAATACGAAAGGGGTGTTGTTTTCCGTCTTGGTAAGGTAATTGGAATTAAGGAACCGGGATTGCGAATAATAATACCACTAGTGGATCGTATGGTTAAACCTTCATTACAGATAATCACTATGCCCATTCAATCTCAGAAAATTATTACAGAAGATAATGTTTCAATAGATGTGGCTGCAGTGGCTTACTTTAAAATTGTAGACCCTTACAAAGCAGTTGTAGAAGTAGAAAATTACACACGCGCTGTGAACCAGATATCACAGACAACTGTAAGAAGTGTTGTAGGTCAATTTAATCTGGATGAAATACTCTCAGAAACACCGAAAATAAACCTTAGAATAAAAGAGCTCATAGACAACCACAGTGAACCATGGGGAATAAGTGTTACAACGGTTGAAATTAAAGATATTACACTTCCAGAAAACATGAAACGTGTAATAGGATTACAGGCTGAGGCTGAAAGGGAGAAAAGAGCTAAAATTATTGCAGCTGACGGTGAATATTTATCTGCAGCTAAATTAGGTGAGGCAGCAGATATTATATCTGAACATCCAATTGCATTACAGCTCAGGATCATGCAGGTATTAAACCAGATAGCAGTCGAGAAAAACTCAACTATAATATTCCCTGCTCCACTCATGAACAGTATAACCGACATTTCAAATTTCCTCAAAACAGAAAATGCAGAAGCTACCACTCCTAGAAAAAATTTAGATCTTTTAAAAAATGATGATGTAACAGAAAATCAACCTAAAGCAGTTTTAGACCTTCTTAAAACACCTAAAACAGAATCTACCGAACCGAAAGAAACAACTGGAAATGTGGACACTAAAAAATCCGAAGAATAATGAATCCAGTATAACTTTGGTCTTTTGATAGGTATAAATATAAAATCGGAGTTTAAATTAGTATAAATATAATTTAAATTCCCATAAATTCTTTTTTTGAAAACAATATTTTTCCGGGCAGATATTATGACTATCTAAAAAAAAGGGCACCACATGAGACAAGAATATGATATAATAGAAAGCTTGGAATTATATTGTTTAGAATATCTATTTTTAAGGGTTGATGAATTGTGATTGATGCAGAAAATCTTACACGAATGTTTGGGGATGTTAAAGCTGTGGATAATGTAACTTTCCATGTTGATAAAGGTGAAATTTTCGGTTTTCTTGGTCCCAACGGTGCTGGAAAGACAACTACTGTGAGAATGTTATGTTGTCTAATATCTAAAACTGGTGGCGAAGCCCATATAGATGGTTTTGATGTTGGTAATGAAAAGGATTCTTTAAAGATCAGGAAAATTATCGGATTAGTACCCGATAATGTAGGTCTCTATGGTGAATTAAGCGCATATAAAAACCTTAATTTTTATGGAAAACTTTATGAATGTTCAGAATCACAGAGAAAAGAAAATATTGAACGTTTGTTGGAGATGTTGGGTATTTGGGATAAAAGGGATGTACCTGTTGGAACCTTTTCTAAGGGAATGAAACAAAAAATTGCAATTGCACGTGCACTTATTCATGATCCTGAGATATTGTTTCTGGATGAGCCAACAGTAAACCTAGACCCTGAATCATCCAAAATTGTAAGAGATTTTATTTTAGAGTTAAAAAAAGAGAATAAAACTATTTTTTTAAACACACATAATCTTGATGAAGCTCAGCGTATCTGTGATAAAATTGGAATATTAAACACTAAACTGAAGGTAATAGGAACTCCAAAAGAACTTGAAGAATCTTTATGGGGAAAAAAGACCGTTATACAATTAGAACAGGTTACTGATTCGATCTTAAAAACATTGGATAATTTAATATCTAGGAGAATAGTTCGTGACGAAAATAGGATAATTATTGATGTTGTAAAGCCTGAAATAGAAAATCCTGAAATAGTGAATGCTATTGTAGGTGCAGGTGGAAATATTCAATATGTTACTGAATTAAGTCCTACATTAGAAGATGCTTATCTGAAATTTGTGGGGAAAAATTGATGAAACTCTGGAAATCATGGGTTATTGCAACCAAAGACTTTAGTATATTCCGAAAAAAGAAGAGTATTATCTATTCTGTGGTTCTTTTACCATTATTATTCTCTATTGGTCTTCCATTAACAATTGGTATATCGGGTTCAGATACGGGAAGTATACCCGCAACAGTACTTCCCCCTGTTTTAAATGCTTTCCTATTTTTCTTTGTGATATTAGCTGCATCCATTACAACTGTGATAGCATCTTACAGTTTAATAGGTGAGAAGGTTCAAAAGAGTATAGAACCTCTTCTTGCAACACNNGAAATATTATTAGGAAAATGTTTCGCTTCATTTTTACCATCTATCATTGCAATATATATCGGTTTTATCATATTCATGGCTCTTATTGATAAAATGACTTACAATACATTGGGCTATTTCTTTTTTCCTAACTGGGACATGGCTATAATGATGTTTGTTGTCACTCCACTTGCATGTCTTTTATCTGTTGAATTGGGTGTTATTCTATCGGCCAGAGTAAATGATGTACGAACAGCCCAACAACTTGGACAATTAATTATAATCCCATTTTTTGGTATTTACATCCTAAGTGAGATTGGATATATTGCACTGCATGTGAATAATTTGTTAATCATTTCGACCATCTTACTAACGGTTGATCTGATTCTTTTCTATATAAGCACACTCACTTTTAACAGGGAAGAGATATTAACCAACTGGAAATGAATTTAATAGAAAATGAGGTTTAAATTTTAATTTATACTTATAAATATAAATTTTTTTACTACTTAAACTCATAATTTATCTTTGAATAAATTTACTATGATCTTTTTTTTATTTTAAACAAATAACAATCTTGTTCATGATTTTAGGCGATTTTCTTAATTTTTTTTGTTCATATTTGTTCGATACATTGAATTTGCTTATAATAATTCATTATATTTTGAACAACACCTTAACTGGATTTCATAGCTAATATCTCGTAAATAAATTACTTCAGTTTAATTACTATAAAATTAGATACACTTAAGAACAATAAAATTACTAAACAAAGCTATTAAAACATAATGGAGTTATCTATGTCAGAATTGAAAAATGGTCTAGAACTTTTTGAAGTCATGAATCTAGTTATCGGAGCCATTGTTGGGGCGGATATTTACATAGCTGCTTCATTTGGAGCAGGATTTTTAGGTCCTGCATCCCTTTTAGCTTGGGTTCTTGCAGGACTTATGGCTATAACCATAGCATTATGTTTTGCTGAAGCTTCATCAATCTTACCTAAAGTTGGAGGTCCATATGCATATGCTAAAGAGGCTTTTGGAGATTTTTGGGGATTTCTTTCAGGATGGTCACTACTCATTGCTGAATGGAGTGCAATAGCAGTATTCCCCCTTGCGTTTGTGGCTTATCTAGCATTTTTCTATCCTAACCTACCCCAATATATACAAATAATAATTAAAATCTTGTTTGTTCTACTATTGACAGTTATAAATCTTTTTGGAGTAAAACAAGCTGGAAAGGCTAATGATATACTAACTATCTTAAAAATTGCACCTATACTGTTGTTTACAATTGTGGGGATAATTTTCTTTATTATAAAACCATCAATCCTAATATCGAATTTCACACCCTTTGCTCCATTAGGATTTAGTGGGATGGGAAGCGCATTAATACTTATATTCTGGGCTTATATTGGATTTGAATTAGTCACTGTCCCTGCAGATGAAATAATTAATGCTAAAAAGACAATCCCATTGGCCATAGGTGTGGGAATGACTGTAATTACATTATTTTATGTGATAACCAATTTTGTTGTTTTAGGCGCCGTACCTTGGATGAAACTTTCTGTTGCTACCGCACCTTTATCATTAGCGGGATTTGCAATCATGGGAACATTGGGTGCTATTATTCTGACTGTTGGTGCTCTATTCTCTATTTCAGGTTCTGATGAAGCAGGTATATTATGCTCTGCAAGAATTCCATATGCCATGGCGGGAGATGGTTTGTTTCCACATTTCTTTGCTAAAATTCATCCCAAATACAACACACCCTATATTGCATTATTGGTACAAAGTACTGTAACTTTAATCGCAGCTATATTTGGTACAATAAGCCAGTTAATTATTTTATCTGTTTTCACGATGTTGTTCTGTTATTTGGTCACTTGTATTTCTATATTTCCACTTCGAAAGAAGATAGGGGGAGGTATGAATCTTCCGAAATTTATACCAATAATTGGAATTATTATAACGTTTTATATAATGTCCCAGTGTTCATTTAATCAAATTATAATAGGAATTGGATTAATATTACTTGGGATACCAATATATGTAAAATACGCTCCACGAACAGAAATAAAAACAGTTAAAAGAGATATTGAGTTATGTAAAGGGTATTGTAAAGATTGTGCAAGGACTTGTGCTAGAAGACTACCTTCACAGGAGCCATTTTTAGCCCATTTAATATGGCATATAAGAGAATTTGTTAAGAAAATTTAATCTTCATAAATATTTTTAAATAAAAAAAGTCAATTTTAAATATCATTTTAACCAAAAGTATATGTATAATAAGTTGATTATACTTTTATTTATATAATTATCAAAGGTTTCGTATTATAAAATTTCTCTGCAATATTATTGGAATGTATAATTATTTTAACCATGTTAATTAAAAACTGAGAATTTATATATTCCTAAACGTTATATTAAAAAGAAATTAGTAAGAAAAAAATATTTAATCCTATTATAATTTGTTTTTTTATTGGAGGATTTTGTTGTGACATATTTATGCTGTGATAAATGTGGTAAATGCTATGAACTTCAGCAAAATGAATCTCCTGAAGACTTTGATAACACATGTGACTGTGGTGAAAAGTTAACCGTTTATAAAAACCTTAAAGATTTTTATAAAAATAATCATCCAGATAAACCAAAGAAGGGAAAAAGGGGATTAAAATTTTATTCACTACTACTTATAATTCCAGTTATTCTAATAGCATTAGCATTGACATTAAATTGGGGTAATGCTGGAGATTCTACAACATTATTGGGCTCTAATAATTTAGGTTCTGTTACCAAGGTGGTTTATTCTCATCCTGGTAATACAGGTCCTGTAATTGCTGTTGTAACTGGGATGCATCCGAGGGAAATTTCTGCAAAAGAAGTTTTACCCGGTGTTGTAAAATCATATTCACAATCTCATAATATTGAAATTGTTAATTATCAAGTTAATGTCACAAATGATCCAACTGACTTCTCGGTGGGACGTGCTCATGGTCAAGATCTAGTTGCCCAATATGTGATACCAGATATTAAAAAATCACATTATAGTTTGGTCATAATAGTCCACGACCATGAAAAGGGATATGGTAGTAATGGATATTATATTGCAACTCCAAGTATGGATTCTAAATCTGTTAGTTTAGGTCAATCAGTCCATAATCTTCTTCCAAGTTTCAATTATTACACTAGAAATACGAACCAACAACCTGAAGGCACATCGATACAACAAGTAGATGATCCAATAGTTGCAACAGGAACTCCAGTATTTGTTTATGAGATCCCAGAATGGCTCCCGGATTCTGATGTTTATCAAAACTCTACTAAATTACTTGCAGCCGTCTATAAATCTCTTTAAATAGATTAATTTATCATCATTTTCTTTTTATCTATATAGTGTTTGATAATATGTTCTATTGCTTATTTTAGTTATATTGCCTGATTTTGGTGTATAATAGGTGAAATTGGTTGTTTCAAAGCATTTAACATTAATTTCTTCATTGGTGAAACTTTTAACTTTACCAATCGTTTTATTCTAGTTGTTGAATAGTAACTGCCGGTATTGTAGGTGATGTTAGTGTCGATTGTGATTACAACTTTATCAATCGTGGGATTATCATTGTTATCCCAATAGACTGAACTGATTTTTTTTGTTGTACTTGCTGTTGCATATCCTGTAAAGGACAGTAGGATCAACAACATCACAAATAAACTCACAATTTTTTTCAACATTTTATTCCACATTTATTATGTAATAAATTTTTTATATTTATTATTATTCTATAATTTATGTATATAAATATTTTACAAGATTCAGACCATAATCAGACAATAATTATTTTGGCCTAAAAACATTTGAATAGACACAGAACCAAAGAAAATAAAATAATAAAAAAGATAAAATCAAAAATATATCCCATTTCTAATTCAAAATAACTTTCAGCAGTATGAGTAGACCAATAAACTCACTGAAATTGACCAAAAACATTAATTATGTTCTAATTTTTCCCCCCCCCCAAAAATTTTGATATGTTATGAAGGTTATCACATACAGTAAATTATGGATCAATAAAAAAGCAGCAAATAAGACCAGGCCTAGTGAGAATCTAGTTATATAATGCTTGTAACTTTTCCAGTAGATACTCATTAATCCAATTATCAGGCAAATATTTGCTATTCCCAATATGATATCAATTGGATGTTCTATTATGTAATTTAATATGATTAAGTTCATTCTATTTCACCTTAAATCTATTTTCCAGAATTTTTTCAAACAATTCATAATTTTCTTTCATCTCTTCTGTGAGAAAATATACAGCTCCATATCGGACACCAGGAGGAGTTGTAACGATATCATGTTCTCCTAATAGTTTTAAATGGTGTTTAACTGTTTTATAATTTAATTCTAGTTTATCTGAAAAGTTTTTTGCATTGTAAGGATTTCATTGAGTAATTTACAATTTTAACACGATTTATACCGCCTTTAGTTCCTATAAATAACCAGTAAATAAATCATTCATAGCATCCCTCTGATAGTTTCAATTAATTATAGTAAAGTAATAATTTAAAACTTTATATATTAAAACTTTTAGCTTTAAAAGTATACTTTAATTTAATCAAAAAAAGATTTAAATTTACTGTATAATCTGAACAGATGTATCAAAATAGATAATATTCCTAAACAGATACACTAGAATTGATAAATTATGTAATTAATAATAAAATACAGGAAGTATTATCAAATAGAATATCTAAATTTAAAAAAATAGTGAAGAAAAATTTTCATAATTAAAATTTGGAATATAACTCAGGTTTTTGAAAAATTAAGTAAAAAAATTTCGGAGGATTTACCTAGTTTTATCATACTTTCTCGAAGGTTTCACGTGTTTCTTTAAGATATTTGTTTATTGGAATGTTTTGAGTGCATTTATCAAGACATTCACCACATTCTGTACAAGAAGATGCACTCATCTTTTTGGCAGAAAGAAATGCATAGTTTCCTGATGGTTTATCCATATTCTTGTAAATATAGACATCATTTAATAGGTTAAGATTTAATGGAATGTCTACTCCCATCTTACATGGCATACAGTAGTTGCATCCGGTGCATGCTACATGGATCTTACTATTGTAAGCGTCTTTAACTTTTTTATAAAGTTCAAGCTCATCATCTGTGAGGCTGTTGACTTTGCCATGTTCAGCAATTTGTATATTTTCCACAACTTGTTCCAATGCACTCATCCCACTTAAAACCACATTGACTTGGGGCTGGTTCCAAACATATCTTAAAGCCCATTCAGCTGGACTTCTATGGATATGGGTACTATCCCATATGGACTTAATATCATCGGAAATGTTTTTTGTTAAACAGCCTCCTCTAAGTGGTTCCATTATTACTGTACCCATATTTTTTGATGCTGAATATTCAAGTCCGGCTCTCCCTGCCTGAAAATTTTGGTCCATGTAATTATACTGTATTTGTGAAAAACTCCAGTTGTATGAATCAACAATATCTTTAAAAACTTCGTACTCATCATGGAACGAAAAACCGGCATATCCTATTCTCCCATCTTCAATTGCAGAATCAAGAAACTCAAAAACATCACACTCTATCAAATTATCCCAAAAAGGTCTGTTAAGACCATGAAGTAAATAGAAATCTATCCTATCAGTTTGAAGNNTAATGCTTTTCCAACTAAAATTTCGCTCATACCACCTTCATGGGCAGATGAACCATGATATGGATAGGCTGTGTCAATATAATTTACTCCGTTATCTATGGCATAACGAATCATATCCGTTGCAACTGGCTCATTAATATTATCTGGCTTTCCATCAATTATTGGAAGTCTCATACATCCAAANNCCAAGTATTGAAACTTTTTTACCGGTATTTCCAAAATTTCTGAATAACAAAAAAATAATCCCTCCTATATTTAAAATTATTATTTAACCTCTAAAGGTCACTATCCATCTAAATTCATATAATCTTTTAAGATTCAATCTAATTAAAATAGAAGTTATAGGATAAAAATAAACTATTTTAAAATTATCTGTTCTATCATATTTTCAATGGTCTTATCTATGTTTCTAGTGGAGTCATTGAGTTTATTTACATTATAACGCATTGCTAATTCAGTTACTGTTTGATATAAAACTTCTGTATCCTTTTTATTTTTTTCTTAAAACTATCTTAAGAGGTAGATCTATTGAAAAGTTATGATCCGCAAGCATTAAATCGGTTCCTGCTTTAGGATTACCAAAACTAATCAGTTTAGTTTCTGGCATTGAAAGACCTACCTGTGCAGCTCCACCTGAATGATCGATTATAGAAAAAATTGTCATATCATGCTCGACCAATACCTTTAACAAACGACCAAGAGTCTCATTTATATCATAGGGTGATTTAATAATCATCATAAATTGATCCTCCTTTTAAATTCTTTTTTTTATGTAATACTTTCATTACATGTACGGTTTCTTATATCTGCTCATGGTTGGGGGTTGTTAAATTTTTAGGAATTCACTACTTTTATTGGTATGTGGTTCTTTTTACATAATTGAATTATGTACTGTGATGAAATGAACAAACTTGAAGTGAATCTTATTTGTTGTTTAAATGCACTATCAGATTCAATACTAAAAATTATGATTCCTAACACGTTATTATGTGAATCAACTACAGGCCCTCCACTGTAACCTTGTGTTGTAGGTGCTGAGGTACCATAATACAATGTGTTATTACTGTTTTTTATTGTTCCAGGGTCTGCAATCAACATAAACCAATTTGCAATGTTTTCATATATCGAGTTAATATCGAATGTATCGGAATTTGTGCCATTTTTATAGACTTCAGAAGTTAATAATCCTGAAGAAGATTCTGGTTTTATGTAGGAGGGATTGGTAAATGAGTTTTCAGCATTATCTAAACCGGGATATCCATAAATATGAAGACCTTCAAAAATAACTGGTCTTTTTGAATTAACTGCAAGTGCATGCAGGTTTGTAACGGGGGTATTGATTTTTAGTAGTGCAACATCTTCATCTGCACTTGGATTTCCAGTATCAACTAAAGTTGCATTGAGTGGAGTGCTTTGAGTTCCAGGTAGATTCACTTTAATAAGCTGTTTTGATGATTGTACAGCTATAAGATTTTTTTGAATCAGAAAGTCGGTTGTTATATTTGAATTAATTTTATCAGAATTTGTTGATGTATTAACAGCCACTTCAGAGCTTAATTCAGGATTATATTCTGAAATATAACCTTTAACAGCTGCTCTTTCAACGTAACGGTTTAAATCATTACTATCCATTGTTTTAAGTGTCTGTTTATTGAGTGAATCTAGATCACCAATAACATGTAAAGCTGTTATAATGTAACCATTCTTATTAACAATAAATCCCGAACCAGTGTCCAGCGGATCGTAAATAACATCAATTCTGGTTGTTCTATGAAGGAACGGATCATTAATTGTGACAAAACCAGTTACTCCATTTTGAATATAAACAGTAGAATTTGCTGTTTGTGATGTTAAATTGGATGATTGGGAATAATCACAATTTCCAATCGTACTTTGGGCTGCAATTAAAAATAAAATCACAACCACCACAAATATAAGTGTAAATATTAATTTTTTTATGAGTCCCATAATTTTGTACCACTTACTATTATCTATTATTTTAGGAATTATAAATTTATTAGATATAATATTTTTAACTTGTGATTAATAGGCATTAATTAATTTAATACTTTACCATAAAAAATTTATACACTTAGAATTGATAGATACATATAATACACGTTTCTGAGTTCATAATGGATTCTTTACAAAATCTGTGAATCAAAAGATTTCATCTGATTACGGGGGAAGATTTTTAATGGTCAAAGAGGTCAAGGATATTCTAAATACTGAAAAAGCACTTAAAATGAGTCAAGTACAGTTAGAAAATGCTATGGAGATTGCAAATCTTGCAAGCTGGGAATTTGATATATTGAATAACCGTTACATACTCAATGACCGTTTTTACACCATGATTGGTACATCGGCTATTAAAGAAGGTGGTTATACCATGTCTTCTGAAGATTATTTTAACAGATTTATACATCCCGATGATGTGGAGTTTGTTTTAGATGATATGAAAAAATCGTTAAAAAATAAGAAATCTGCATTTGACACACAATTAGAACATCGTATAACTCTAGAAAACGGTGATATTCGTCACATGGCTGTTCGTATTAAAGTTATAATATCAACCGAAAATCATGGCCCCTACGCTTATGGAACAATACAAGATATTACAGAATGGAAAAATATTGAAGAAGAATTAATTGAAAATGAAGAAAAATTCCGTGAAGTATTTAACAAAGCCAATGATGCTATGTATCTGCATAAATTACATGGAAAATCTCCTGGAAACTTCTTAGAGGTGAACGATCGGGCATGTCAAAGTTTAGGTTATACCCGTGAAGAATTGATGACTATGGGCCCCCAGGATGTTGACAACCTTGAAAACGTTGACAGAATACCTTTGAATATAGAAAATCTTTACCAAGAAAAAAAGAAAACTTTTAATACATTACATGTGACTAAAGATGGTAGAAATATACCTGTAGAGATCAATGCCCATTTATTTGTCATGAATGGAGAGGAATATGTTCTATCAATTGCCAGGGATATTAGTGAACGTATAAGAATAGAAAAAGCGTTAAAGAATAGTGAGGAAAAGTTAAGATTAAAGTTGGATAAAATACTTTCACCAGATTATGAGGTTGATGAGGTGGAGTTCAAAAACATCATTAACAGTCCTAAGATACAGTCGTTAATGGATGATTTTTATAATATTACAGATACAGGTATAGGAATCCTGGATTTGGATGGTAATATACTTATTGCAACTGGCTGGCAAGATATATGCACCCATTTTCATAGAATAAATAAGGAAAGCTGCAAGAACTGTGTTGAAAGTGATGTTTATATGACACAGGGTCTGAATCACGGTGAATACAAAATATATAAATGTAAAAATAACTTGTGGGAAGCGGTTACACCCATAATGTTGGGTCAAAAACATGTTGGTAATTTATTTCTAGCCCAATTCTTATTTGAAGATGAAATTCCAGATTATAAAATATTTGAAGCCCAGGCTGAGAAGTATGGATTTGACTGTGCAGAATATATAGAAGCACTTGAAAAAGTCCCTAAATGGACTTTAAGTAGGGTTGAAACAATAATGGGATTTTATTTAAAATTTGCTGAAATGATATCAAGTCTCAGTTTCAGCAACCTAAAACTTGCAAAATCTCTAGAAGACCATAAAGTAACTGAGAAAGCATTGAAGATAAGCGAAAGAAATTACAGGGATCTGGTTGATTACACCAGTGTTGGAGTTTTCAAATCACGTTTAGATGGTGAATTTATTTTTGTCAACGATGCCATGGTAAATATATATAAATATGACTCTGCCAGGGATTTGAACCAGCATAATATTATAAAGCTGTACAAAAATCCTAAAGATAGGTTTCAGTTAATCCAGAAATTAAAAGTTGATGGCAAGGTAACAGATTATGAATTAGAAACCATTAGAAAGAATGGACAAACAGTAAATGCACTTGTGAGTGCCATTTTAGAAGAGGATATAATATCTGGCATGTTCATGGATATTACTGCCCGTAAAAAAACAGAAAATGCCCTTAGAATATCAGAAAATTTATACAGGACTATTTTTGAAAATACAGGGGCTGCTACCATCATCTATGACCAAGATGGTATTATTGTCATGATCAACTCTGAGACAGAACGTCTTTCAGGTTACAGTCGCATGGAAATTGAGGGACACATGAATTGGATGGGATTTATACATCCAGATGATTTAAATTTAATGTTGGAGTATCATGAAAAAAGGGTTATGAACCCTGATTCTGCCCCATCAGAATATGAAACCCGGATAATCAACCGGGAAGGTAAAATATTCGATGTACAAATTACAGTGGACAAAATTCCCGGTATTGAAGAATATATAAGTTCAATTGTAGATATGACAGAACAGAAGAAACAGAATCATGATCTTAAATGGGAATTGGAAGTTAACAAAGCATTAAATAAACTTTACACACCATTAGTGTCTAAGCAAACCAGCTTAGAAGATATTTCAAAGACCATACTCTATGAATCCTTAAAATTAACAGAGAGTAGTATTGGATTTGTTGGGGAGATAATTCCAAACACCCATGATATGGTTTTAATATCTAGGATTCCATCATTACCAGACAACCATCACAATCAACCAATGTTAAAACTCACAGAAGAAGGGAAATATAAAAGTCTAATGGGTCACAGTTTGAATATTAAAAGGGGATTTTTTACCAACAATGCAACTTCCCACCCAGATTATATTAATTATCATAATATGAAAATAGAAAGATTTCTATCTGTACCTGTTATCTTGAAAGAGGAGTTAGTTGGACAGATTGCTATTTCTAATTCAAATAGAGATTATACTGAAAAGGATCTTGAGGCCATACTCAGACTTACCCATTTTTACACCATGGCTTTACAGAAAGTAAGGGATGAAAAGGAATTAAAAAAATCTTTGGCCGAGAAAGAAGTTCTTTTAAGGGAAATTCATCATAGAGTAAAAAATAATATGCAAATTATTTCCAGTTTACTGAATTTACAGATACAATTCGAAGATCTGGACGAAACTATAAGTGTTTTAAAGGAGAGTCAGGGTAGGATTAGGAGTATGGCAATAATTCATGAAAAACTATACCAATCATCGAGTCTCACCAATATCAATTTCAAAGAGTATATTGAGAAACTTATACTGGATATATACTATTCCTATGGAATTTTAAATGGCTCGATCGAATCTGTGTTAGAGATACATGATATAAACCTGAACATTGACACAGCCATACCATTAGGACTTATCATAAATGAACTGGTCACTAACAGTATTAAATACGCATTTCCTGAACATATTGGTAAAATCAACATTAAACTCGTGTCTAATCATGATCAACTTGAACTTACAATTGCTGACAATGGAACAGGAATATCTGAAGAGTTAGTTCTGGAATCTTCAAAAACACTCGGTCTTCAACTTGTAAATAGTCTGATAAAACAATTAGATGGTAAATTAGAAGTTGACACAAGTAATGGTACTAAATTTAAAATCATTTTTCAAGAACTAAAATATGAAAATAGAATATGAACAAATAAATAAATGTTATGGAATCTGCTAATAAACAATATTCCCAAATGATAATAGGATACAAATTAGTTTACAGTCCACATTATCCTATCTCGGATATTTATAACTTTGCTTTAAAAAATTTGAGTTCAATTATCCCATATCCCATTTCGACATAACTATTTTGATATTCCGATTTATAAGATCATTTACCCAGGGTCCTGTATTAACAACAGTTTTGTCTTTGTTAATGAATGGTCCATGTGTATGTCCAAATACCAATCTCTCATCTGTTTTCATACCTAAAATAAAACTTTTACCCTGTGAAACTGATAGTTTGTAGATTCTATTTAGTTCTTCAGTTGATGCTAAACGTGTACGGGGATTATTTGAAAGTTTATCCTTTAGATCACTTCCACGAATAAGTGACCATACATAACCTGCAAGTTCACCAATAAGATCTTCACTAAAACACATTCTTTCACTAAAATCTTCATACATTTCCAATGTAACGGGTTCCAGATAAATTACTTCAAATTCATATCCATGGGTGAAACAAAATTTATTTTCCCACCATCTTCCAGTCTCAAATTTTTTAGAAATTGAGAATGGAATATTTTCACCATAAAGCTTCCCTAGTTTGTACATGTAATAAAAGTGGTTGCCTATGATATAATGTAAATTTTTAGCATCTAGATCAATAATTTTTTGTATAACAATCGTTGTCTGTTATTATCTCGGCATTATTCCTCCGTCAAAAATCGAAAAAATCTCCTAGAAGAATCAGATGATCTATATTTCCTTTTTCATATGTATCTAAAAAAATTGATGAAACTTTCTTGTTACATCTTGCATAGCCCAAGTGCACATCGGATAATACCAAAATCATAATCAAAACCCCCGGGATATATAATTCATATGGTAATATTTCAAGTTATTTTTCAATTTGAAAATAAAATATGAAACTAATGATAATATCAATCATTTTTTTTAACGATTTTTAGAGTGTTTATACTGTTATTAATATTAATTTTGAAGTAATTATAAATTTAGGAATGTAATAAAATTATTCAGAAAGATGATTTACTTATACAAGACCATAAAATAAATAGACTTTTTTTTGATTGGTACACGAAAAGGGCTTACAATTGCACTAAAAATTTGTAGAAAAAGATTTAAAAAAATGGGCAGTATCTGAGAAAAGGATATATTTCCTATTTTAGATATTCAAAAGATATATGGAATGAGTCTTTTTGTTTCGGCCATATACTTGACATACTCATCGTTTAGTTCTGAGATTAATAATTTCTCTTCTATATGGATTCGATAACCAAATGTAATACTAAATACCAATATCATTATAATAACAGCTACCAGTGACTGTAATGCCAATCCTATGCCTATTAAAGTTAAAAGTAGTCCTGTGTATGATGGATGTCTTATCAGCTTGTAGGGGCCTTTTTTCACCACTTTTTGCCCTTTTTGAATTCCAACCTGTACCGAGAAGAAAACTCCAAGTTCCCTTATAGACCATTGGCGGATGAAAATTCCTAGGATCATTAGAAAGATACCGGGATAAAAGGTCCATGTGGGTAGCAATCCAATATTATGAAATGAAAAGTAAAACGCCACAATAACCGAAATATACGTGCTTAACGATAATAATAAGCGGGATCCCCTGTCTTGTTTCCTTATTTTTGTTCCATGACGGCGTAAATTTGGAATTATAGCAGCACCCACATATTCAGATAGAATCCATAGAATAATTGCCAAAAGGAAAACTGTAGATTCAAATGATTTTAAACTTGGTATCATAAAAGTTACACCATGATATATATTTAATTAATAGTTAAAAAAAACTCTGTTTAATCTTATAATTTTGGCTTAATATTTTGGAATATTACAATATAGATTCTTAAAGGTCCAGGTTTTAGATACACTTTCACGAAAACTATTCAACGAATTTTTAATGACATATTTAGGAGATAAATATTCTAATATTTTGTATTTTACGAAAGTATTATTTAATTATAAATATTTCATATTGGGGTTAATTAAATATTCATATTGAAGGTGAGATACTAAGAAATTTGTAGGGATAAACGAAATATTTATTTAGATATTATGCGAAATTATTATCTATATTGAAAGTTTTTAATATTTAGATAAATTTTCTACGGATAGGGAGGTTTTGAGCTATATGGATAATTTCAGTATTCGTGAGGTCCCTAAATTAATTATTTCAATACTAATAGTTTTTGTTGCAGGTGCTGTAGGTACTCTATATACATTGAAAGAGATTACCACATGGTATGTTTATCTAGCTAAACCCGCCTGGACACCTCCAAATTGGGCTGTTGGACCAATATGGAGCGTATTATATGTTTTAATCGGAACTTCATTATATTTAATATGGAGAAAGGGTCTAGGTAGAAAAGATGTACAGATAGCCCTCGTAGTTTTTGCTGTTCAGTTAGGTATAAATGTTCTGTGGTCATTAGTCTTTTTTGGAAGCCACAGCATACTTGGCGGATTAATAATGGTACTAATATTATGGGTCGCGATACTAATAAATATCTTTGTGTTTTATCGTATATCCAGACCTGCAGGGTTTTTACTCATCCCCTACTTGATCTGGGTTAGTATTGCATCATATCTTCAGTACAATCTGTTCATACTCAATCCATAAAAAAAAATCTTATTTTTTTTATATTTTTTTTTTTATCTAGAGGATCATGGCAAAACTTATTATCAGATTCAAACTTACAAGAAGCGGAGCATATATCTTCTCAATGGTCTGTTCATTTATTCTTTTTACAATGTAAGGTGCAATAAATGCTCCTAATGCTCCCCCACCACCTAACAGTATGATAAGTGTCAGGTTAAACTGTCCCAGGAGATAATATCCTGAAAGGCCAGAAACAGCGTTGAAAGTGAGTACAAATAATGATGTACCTACAACAGCCACAGCTGGAAGGCCAAAAATGTATAGTCCTGCTGTAACTGGGGGTGTTCCACTAATTCCAAAAAGACCTGCCATGGTTCCTGAAACAACACCAAAAAATGAGCCTAAAAATGCTTTTTTACTTGTTAGTTTAACACTTTCATTTTCTTTGTAAGATTTTTTTCTTCTTTTAAGTGCATTAATTATCATTGGAACGGTCATTATCAAGAGAAAAATCCCAAAGATCTTTCTTAAAAGTATTGATGGTATTTTATTAGCCATGTATACACCAAATAATGTTCCTGCAACTCCGCCAATACCGAAAATTAAACCAAGCCGTATATTTACATGACCAAGCCTATGATGGCTCAATGCACCCATTATTGTTGTGGGAAGGACTGCCGCTAGCGATGTTGCAACCGCAAGCTGTGTTGAAATATCAAAAAACAGGGTTAGAACCGGTACGTAAAAAACTCCTCCTCCACCTCCTATAGTGGTTACAAATGCTCCGATTAAAAAACCAAAGACTGGAAGTAGGATTAAATGCAGATCAAAAACCATTAAATAACGCTCCTTATAAAAAAAATTTTATCTCATCTATGAATATATTTTATCATTTCATCAACTTTTTCCTGAGTTTTTCATTGACTCTGTTTAACACGTAAAATGTTGATCTTCCAGACCCTTTTCTGGTTATGATCTTCATTTTTTGAAGTTTTTTAAGGTTGTTGTGGGATGCCTGTGAAGATATTTCCAGTAGAATTGTGGTTTCTTTATTGGTTATCTGACCAAATTCTTGGATGTAGTTAATAATTTTTATCTGATTATCCTTCAAAATAAGCTGTTTGTCTAACTCATTTGGTGATGGTGAAATTGTTAATAGTCTTTGAACATCTGCCTTAACTCTTGTAACTGATATTAAGAAATTTTTTGTGAAATATTCTAGCCAGTGAGTAAGATCAAAGGTATCATCCGCACTTTTTAAAGCATTTAAATATGCATTAATATCATTATTATAACATTCATCAAGGGTAAAATATCTTTTAATGTCATATCCTTTTGTATATAATATTAATTTAGTCAGTGCCTTTGCTGTTCTACCATTACATTCCATAAATGGATGAATTCTTAGAAATTCATAATGGACTATACCAGCCACTAATATGGGAGAAATTTCATTTGAATTATTGATCCATGATATTAAATCCTCCATCAATCTAGGGACATGCATGTTTGATGGTGGTATGAATCTGACTCTATCTGTGTCCATATCCTTGACATTGATGTCCACATCCCTATACCTTTGACCATGGGGTGTATTAACCGAAACATTTTTTGTAATTTCCCCATACATATCGAGTAGAAGGTGCTCTGTTATTTTCCCATTATCATGATATTTATCGAGATTTGTTAAAACATAACCATAATCCATTACCTCATTCTTAACTTTATCATCAACAACAGCATCGGATCCATTCAACAGTTTGCTTACTTCATCAATGGTTAAAATGTTCCCATCAATGGTTGTTGATGCATGTACCGATTGTATATATGCTTTTTTTTTAAGAGTTGAATCAAGTTCTGGAATAAGTGAAGCTTGGGTGATTATACCTCTAGAAAATTCAATTCCGGATATATTATTAAGAATATTATTATTGTAACTAAATATTGGTGAAAACAAATTAACAACTCCTTATCTAATTTGTTTAATATTAATATCATATAAATCCTATGATATTCATCAACTTAGTCAGAAATATAAACAAAATATTATAAACATTCAATATAAGAATATAATTAGATCTGGCTATAAATGATTAAATAACTACCTATTACGTTGTTATTTATTATTTAAATCTATAAAATCTAATTAAAATATATTTTAAAATATATTTAATTATTATCATCAACTAATATTTGAAATATAGTTTGAATTTGTTAAATTTAATATTTGGCTTAAATAGTCTTTATATAAACAATTTAAGATTATAATTATTATTATTATATACTGGAAATATACAGATTATAATCATTAGGGGGAATTATAAATGGAAATTACAATGGGAAAATTAAATGGATATTTTATAGATTCTACACATGTATGGGGTACTCAACATCCCTTTGATATCTTAACAAATGCATCAGAATCGGAATTTAAAGATTTATTGAACAGTTACATATCAGAAAATGAATCCCAAGACGGTCCAGATTTTAGTGTGCAGCGATTTTATAATTATGTGGTGAAAAATGGATTTTATATCAAGATTAAGGGAAATTTTATAATACCACCCTATGCACCTGTAAAGTAGGATATTTATCTATTGGAGGATGATAATAATGAAACTAAATTGGAAGGCAATAGGCGCAGCATTTGTTACAACAACAGTACTAGCCATTATCTTTGGGATATATCTGCCAAAAAATGTAGATTTAATAGGGCCAGTAATTGGTGGATTAATTGCAGGGTATATTGTTGGCGGCAGTTACACAGATGGACTAGTAAATGGTGGAATACCTGCAGGTATTGGTGGAATTGTGTCTACAGTTACAATTGTGTTACTACAAAGCAGTCAGATAACCAGCTTGGTATATTCAATAGGTTATACAGGTTCTAAAGAAACATTGTTCATTGGTTTGGTAGTGGGATCTGCAATTGCAGGATTTGCACTGTTCTTTGTATTTGGGATTATTGGTTCAATTATTGGGGTAAAATTAAATAAAAATAAGACCAGCAAAACAGAATAAATAACATAAACACTTAGAAATGAATAATTTAACACTTTTTATTTTTATTCAAAAGAAAAAAATTGGAATTTTGAATATTCATGTGTAATCAGATCAAGGGGTTATCTATTTCCCTTGACGTGATTCTTTCTGTTTTTCATATTCCTCTTGTTTTAAATAGGCTTTTGAACCAGGTTTACGTACTTCATCCTCATGTATATAGCTTTTTCCTCGAAGTGCTGATAATAATGCTGCTATTAAACTGAATATAGCTCCAATTATGAATGAAATCCTAAGTGAAGGTATAAAAGCATTTTCAAGGGTTGAGGGGAACCATGTAGTTCCAGTTAGTGTGTTCAAAGTTGCATGAGGTATAGTTGAAACAAGTGCTGGAGGTAATGCACCTAATATAGCATCTACTGGATTATATCCTAAAAATGCTGAAAATAGTGCGGCTGTAGGTGGAATATTACTCAGGATCGGTGCTAAATGGATAGCACCAATACTTGCCAGTGATGTTGCCATGGCATCAGGGAATCTTTGAGTTATTCCTACAATGACTATGGTGAAAAATATGGCCATACTAGCTGTAAATGAGGTGTTCATAATTGTGAACATCATTCCAGATGCTACTCCCCTATCTTGAGGTGGAACCGAATTCATGATACTTGAACTGTTTGGAGATCCGAACATTCCACCTCCAATTCCCATCATAAACAAGATGGATCCAAATTCTAGGTATGTGAAATTGTATGGAAGTATGGCTAGTAATATGAATGCTAATGCACATATTAACATTCCAAGTGTTGCTATCCATCTAGGACCATATTTATCCGATAATGCCCCTGNNGATTATTCCAACGGTTAATGGTATCATATAAATACCTGCCCAGAATGGAGTTGATGCGTAGCTGTAACCATGTAACGGTAACCAGATACCCTGTAACAACAATATCAGCATGAACATCATTCCACCTCTACTAAGGGCTGATAATAAACCTGCTCCATTAGCATAAGTGAACATCCTATTTTTAAATAGATCCAATCTGAACATTGGGGATTCAACCCTGTTTTCAATTATTGGGAACAGAATTAACAGTACCAATCCAATTAACATTGAAGCTATCACCCAAGGGTTATTCCATCCCATTGGGTTGTTACCGTAGGGCATGAGACCATAAGTTACTCCTATGAGTAGAAGTGTGATACCAGATACAAATGTAACGTTACCTAAAACATCTATTTTTGTTTTCTCAGATTTAATTGACATTTCTTTTAGTTTATAAAATGACCATATTGTTCCAATTAATCCGAAGGGTACACTTATTAAGAATACATATCTCCAGTTAAATATTGCGAGTACACCACCTAAAATAAGGCCTAAAAATTGTCCGGACATTAATGCTACCATGTTGATACCAAGTGCCTTTCCAAGTTCCTTTGGTGGAAATGCATCTGTTAGTATGGCTGCACTGTTTGCCATAAATAATGCGCTTCCAACAGCTTGTATTATCCTGAATCCTATGATTTCTAATGCTCCAGCATTTCCTGTTGATGGAGTAAGATAACATAGAAGGGATCCTAGAGTGAATATTAAAAATCCTAACCTGAATAGTTTTACTCGGCCATACATATCTGAAAGCCGAC
>PMGM01000060.1 GCA_003158115.1 Methanobacterium sp. | reverse complement strand
GATTCGGATTCTATTATAATATTAACTTTTCCTGTCAATCTTTCAGCATTATCAAGAAAGACCATAATCTCCGCACCCCTTATCTTGGGAATTGAAAGGGTAGATTTTTTGATCTTGTTCATTAGGGTTAGTTCTATTTTTTCAACATCTTCATCACTTACAGATCCACCTTTATATGATTCGAGTATGTTGGTCACATCCTCCTCTTGGATATCTTTGATCCCATACTTCTTCATTAGTTCGGATCTATCCATAGATGGTTTTGGACTATCTTCTTGTGATAATAATTCTGTATCTTTTTCAGTTGATTCTGGTGAATTTGAAATATCTTGAGAAGGTTTTTCATTGGAAACTTCTGATTCTGATTCCTCAACTTCAGGTTCGACTGTATCAATTTCCGTATCTGATTTTGGAATGGTTTTATTAACAGATTCATTATCCGCTACCTTTTCAATCACAGATTCATTTTCTGCTACAGATTCTTTGATCGTTTCAGTCTTTTTGATTTCCGGAACCTCTTCTTTAACAGTTTTCTCATTTTCAATTTGATTAACTGTTTGTTTAACTGCCTCTGTTTCGGTTAAACTTTTTGACTCATTAGATGAGTTATTTGGAGATGGAACTATATTTTCTTGGGGTTTTGAAACGACTTCATTTTCAACTTTTTCTGCTTTAGGTTTTGAATTATTTTCTTTTAAAGCATCTGATACAGGTTTGGGTTTAGGGACTGCTTTAGGTTTTAGTTCTTTTTCTTCTGGTTTTTTAAATTTGTCAATCAGATCGTATGCATCTGAACCAATTATATATGGTTTGTTCATTTCCATGAAGAAATCTATTTGATTTGATCTTACATCGAAGACTTCAATTAGAGTTGTTCTATCTTCCATTGCAGATTTAATCTTCTCAATTGCATCTACCCTCGAATACCTAATGTAAGAAGCTGCAATTTCTTTGCCTTCTTTAAAAAGAATGAAACCTTCCTCAGAACCAGCTGTAATCCTTATAAATCCGTTATGTTTTTTGGATGATAGATCATTTAAAAGATCTGGAAATTTCAGTTCATCTGCATAACACATCGTGGAAGGTCTAGTTATTGGTAACTCCATTTATATCCCCCAATCTACCCGAATTGCAATCAATTTTATTTTGATCACCAATATATAAAATAATTAGTTTAAATCCTTACTTTTAATTTAATAAGGTTAAGTGAATATTGTTTTTCACTTCCTTATAAGTTTGATCTCGGGTGGAGTGATAATAATAATATTTTTACCATTTTTACAAAGTAATATAGCTTCTCCTCCAGTGTTATCCCTAAATGCTTTTAATTTTTCCCCTGCTAACTTAAATTCTTCGGGACTGTCCCTTTCAAGAGTGCTCATATCCATTATAATTGGATTTTTCTCGTCCTTGATCTGACTCAATGCAGAGTCAAAGTCATCAAAATTTTTAGCCTTCATTAATATAATTTCATAGAAAGAATGTTCTGGAACAATTATGGTTTCTTGTTCTTCTTTATTTTCTTTTTCTTCATCCATACCAATATTTTTCTTTATAATGTCCAATATGTCCGTCATTTCTTAAAATCCCCTATATGATCAATAATTACGTCCAGCAATCTTGATGCACCGCCATCTGTTACATCTACAGCTGGCAATTCATATTCATCCTCATAATTGTGAATTTCATTTTTATCAATAACATTTCTTAAATTAATTGATAATCCTACTACTTTAGTAGGCTCTAATGCTTCAATGGCTTTTACTTCAGATTTAATTCCTCTAGGTTCTCTGTAAGGATGGTTGGGTCTGTGACATACAATTGTTGCAGCAGGCATTGAACCTATAAGAATGGCTGCTGAAAGTCCCCTTGGATGTGGGTTGCCCTTTTCAGTTAGGCTAGATTGTCCTTCAATAAATATAATATCTGGATCTTTTTTCTCTTCCATATATTTGATTGAGCCTATAATAGCAGATGCAACATCCATTACTGAAAGACTACCAGCACGGAAGTTCATATCTACAGGTTGTTCAAATCCCATTTCATCGGTAGATATTACAACTGCAGTTAATCCCTTCTCTTTTGCTGCTTTACCTAACAACCTAGTTGTAGTTCTTTTTCCGCACTCCTGAGAAGTACCTCCAACGAATACCACAGGCGTTTTTGGGATATATTCAAGTTTTGGTAAAATTTCAGTGCACATGGGGGGTGCTGTCCCGAATATTTTTCGTATTACATCGAGACGAGGGCTTATCTCCTTTAGAATAACACCCTTAGCATTTGCAAATTTTATTAATCCTTCATTCTGGTTAATTGGTAGTGATCTGAATGATGTTACAACGTTCTTACCGTTGTCTATTGCCTCTACAGCATACTTTAATGCGGTTCCCTCAGCTCCTATTGGCAGCATTATAGCAACACTTTTGGCTTCGGTTTTTTCGAGTACTTCCTTTAAATCTTGAGAAATTATATTGTTACAGAATTTCATGCCCTGTTTTTCAGGATCATCATCTATGAAACCACATGCTTCAACACCTTCAAAATTAGAAAATTTTTCTCCTCCACCACCACATCCTATGATGATAAAGGGATTAAGATCTTGAATTTCTTGAAGAGAAGTTATAAAATACAAAGGATCACTCCTATAAATTTTAGTAAATTACTGTGAAACTTTACATTACCTATTTATTAAATAAATGTTAAACCAAGATATATACTTTGGGTAGATAACTCAATTCTATTGGTGGAGGCATAGTATGATAGAAAGAATACTTAAGGATTTAGGAAGGATCAACGGAGTAGATGGATCACTAGTTGTCGGAAAAGATGGTTTAATTATAGAGAGTGAAGTACCAGGAGATATTGATTCAGAACTGGTAGCTGCTATGGCATCTGCAGTTTTTGGTACAGCGGAAAGATCTGCAGAGGAAATGAAGCATGAACCATTACAGCAAGTGATGATAGAAGGAGAAAAAGGTAAAACCCTTATGATAGATGCAGGGGAAGGAATTTTAGTTGTAATAACTAGTATATCCATAAACCTTGGTTTAATAAGGATTGAAATGAGAAGAAGTGCTGAACGTGTAGTAGATATGTTGAGTTAAGTTTTAAATCAGTATTTTCTGAATTTAAGACATTTGGGGATGAAAAATTTGAGAAAACCCTACGTTATACTTATTGGAAGCGCATCAGGTATTGGAAAATCAACAATAGCCTCTGAACTAGCAAAGGAATTAGGAATTAAACATTTAATAGAGACAGACTTTATCAGAGCCATAGTCCGTGGGATAATAGGTCCAGATTATGCACCCGCACTTCACAAATCATCATTTGATGCTTATACAACACTTAGGGACAAAGAACGGTATGATGGTGACAGCGACGCATTGATCGAAGCAGGTTTTGAAGAACACGCCTCTTTTGTTATACCTGCTATTGAAAGAGTTATAAGAAGAGCCGTGGACGACTACGACGATGTTGTTATCGAAGGAGTTCACCTCGTACCGGGTTTTATTGATATTGATAAATTTAAAGAAGATGCATCGATACACTTTTTCATACTGACTGCAAACAAAGAGATTCATAAGGAAAGATTTGTTAAACGAGCTATGAAAATAAAACGTGGCGGTAAACACCTTGAATATTTCAAAGAAAACAGAATAATAAACGATTATCTAGTAAAAAGTGCTAACGAACATGGCATACCAGTTATTAATAATTTAGAGATCGACAATACTAAAAAAAGGATGCTGACCTTAATAAGAGAAATATGTAAAGTAATGCTTTTCAGACATACAGTTGACCAACTAGGAGAAGAAACATCCATTATACTTGAAAAATATGGTGGTAGAATAGTTGATGTTTCATATTTCCTTCCAGGATTTGGTGAACCACTGAAAAGGAATGTGAATGTGTTTGACCCTGTAGAAGCTAAGCGTTTTATTGACAAGTTGCAGGACACACCACAGAGAAAACATGACCTTGAAAATCTCTACAAACTTTCTGACAATATTCACAGTCACAAAATATGTGCTCCGGATAATGAAACATTAGATAATATGATCAAGGACCTGGATAAAAAGGGTTTTATTTATAGAGATAAGTCTAAAACTTCAGAATCAGAAAACCAATCTTAATTAATCAATATAATTTTATTGTAAAATTTTGATAATAAATCCCCAAATAAAATTAACCAGGAGAGTCCTAACTTGAATAATATTAAGACCGATTGCCCTGTTTGTAGAGGCAAAAATACGCTAGAAATGACCAGTAAAACTGAGAAGATACCATATTTCGGTGAAATTATGGAATCAACTCTTTTATGCGCCGAATGTGGATATAAACATTCAGATACCATATGTTTGGAGCAGAAAGAATCAGTGAGATATAGCCTTGAAATTAATAAAGATAATATTAATACACGTGTTGTTAAATCTCAGACTGCAACCTTAAGCATACCAGAACTTGGACTTAAAGTTGAGCCAGGCCCTAAATCACAGGGTTATGTGTCAAATGTAGAAGGTGTACTAAATCGGTTTGAGTCTGCTATTGCAACTGCAATTGGATGGGCTGAAGAAGAAGAAATCAAAGCTAATGCACTTAAAATACTTGAAAAAATTGATCATCTTAAAAATGGTGATGAAAAAGCTACACTAGTAGTCGAAGATCCGTTTGGCCATAGTATTATAGTTAACGATGCTGCTAAACACAGAAAACTTAGTGAAAATGAAATAAAAGAGCTTAATACCGGATTTTTAACCATAGATAAATAATTTTATCATCTTTACAGATTCATATGTTAAAATAGTTTAATTTGTACTAATTTTTTTTAATTAAAATCAAGATTTAATTTAATATAGTAATATAATAGATGAGATTAAAATATCTCATCGGTATCATCAACATCCTTGAGCTTTAAAGATTTTTTAACATCCATAGTAAGGGCATCACAATCTGCTTTAATAGCTTCCAGATGTTTTAGTATCCTAAACTTTTCCTCATTAATTCGTTTAATATTGGTGTAAGGATATATTGATTCTTTGAGCATTTCATATTCTATTGTTGTGTAAGGATAATCATTCAGCTGTTCACAAACCCGTTCAAGAACTTCTCCAAGGAATTTGTTCATCTCGACTTTAACTCTCTCCCTTATCATTTTGTCTTTATCGAGATTCTTCTTCATGAGTCTTACTACTTCAGCCTTTGCAAATGGTAATCCTTCATCTTCAATAGGTTGTCCATCTTCATCAAATTCTTCTGAATCTTCTTCAGATATTTCACCTTCTTCAACTGTTTCTTCAGATAATTCCTCTTCGTTTGAGCTATCGGTTATATCTTTAGTTAATTCATCATTCATTTCTTCGGTTGAATTTTCAGTTATATCTTCATTAGATTCTATGTATTCTTTTTCATCATTATCAAACATGAAATGCCTCCACCGTTCTATACAAATGATCTGTAAAAAAACCTATATAAACTTTATTGCATTATATTGTAGTTTGACCCCATAATCTGGATAATTGAAATGAAATTCATGATAATTATCAATCATATAATTAAAAATATAGAATGAGTACAGAGATCACCCAATTTTATGGTGACTTAATATACTTGAGATTCTAACACAATCCTAAAAACAATTAATTAATTTCAAGGCTCATATCTAAAGATCTGACTGAATGAGTTATATACCCTGTAGAGATAATATCTACACCAATATTTGCATAATCTAAAATGTTATCAGGGTTTATTCCACCAGAAACTTCGATTAAAATTTTATCTTTTAAATTCTTATTTTCAAGAGCATTTACAACATTTTTTACTTCATTAGGATTCATATTATCCAACATCACAATATCTACACCATTAATAGCTGCTTCTAAAGCATCTTTAGTGCTTTCAACCTCTATTTCAATCTTTTTAGTGAAACTGACATATTTCTTAGCCTTTTCAATAGCTGTTTTAACACTGCCAACAATTGCTATATGATTATCCTTTATAAGCACGCAGTCATCGAGCCTGAAACGATGTGTATCGCCACCACCCATTCTAATGGCTTCTTTTTCAAAAAATTGAAGTCCTGGTGTTGTTTTACGCGTTCCAGCAATAATTACTCTGTTATCTACCTTCTTAATCAGATTATAAGTGATAGTTGCTATACCACTCATTCTCATTATAATGTTAAGTACCGTCCTTTCAACAGTCAGGATAGTACGTGCATTACCTTCGATATCCATCACAACATCATCTGCACCAACATATTCCCCATCAAATTTTCGTATAGTAGATTTGATTGAAAATTCTTGAAAGAGAGAACTTGCCAGATCCACACCAGATAAAATACCTTCTTCCCTGGTGATAATCTTGGCCTTTATTATAATATCTGGATCTATTAGAGCATTGGTTGTTAAATCTTCAAAACCAATGTCCTGGTATACCATTTTAATTATTTCACTAAGATCATGCATCATTGGATCACTTCAATCATCAAAAATCTAATAAACTAGGTTTTTTTACTTTTTCCATAATTTTAATTAGCTTCTATGAGTATTTCTATATAAAATAAAAGATATAAATGTTCATAGGTTAATGGGTCATAAGAATCCATCTTAACAAGAATAATGAAATTAATAAAGGAATTCATCTTAAGATCATATATTAACAAATTAATGTAATCAAACAAAATTTAAACAAATAATTCCAACAGGTGGAATAAATGGAACTAATATTTCTCGGAACATCATCAGCAATACCAACTAATCACAGAAATCACTCAGCAATAGCATTAAAGGGTTTTGGGGAAATCATATTACTCGACTGTGGTGAAGGAACCCAGCGACAAATGACAAGAGCTAGATTAAGCCCCATGAAAATCAACAAAATATTCATAACACATTTCCATGGAGACCATATTTTAGGTATTCCTGGAATTATACAGTCCATGGCATTCAGGGGTAGAACAGAACCATTAGATATATTTGGACCACCGGGACTTTCAAATTTGATAATGAATATAAAAAAATTAGGTTACTTTGCAATGTCCTTTGAAATAAACGTGCATGAAGTTACAAATGGCATTATACTCGAAGAAAAAGAATACACTGTGAGCTGTTGCATAGCAAAACACTCTGTTTTGAATTTAGCATACAGTTTTAACGAAAAGAGAGAACCTAAATTCCTGAAAGAAAATGCAATAAAGTATGGTGTCAAACCTGGACCAGATTTTGGTAAACTTCAAAGGGGAATTTCTGTTAAAGTAGGCGAGGTAGAGGTCAAACCAGAGCAGGTACTTGGAGAAAAACGAACAGGTCGTAAAATAGTATATTCTGGTGATACTAGTCCATGCGATCAGATGGTAAAATTTTCACACGATGCTGATATATTGATCCATGAATCAACCTTTAACAATAGCCACAAAGATAATGCCCTGGAAACTGGGCATTCAACCGCTGCAATGGCAGCTGAAATAGCTAAAGAAGCCTGTGTAAAAAAACTATTATTAACCCATATCAGTACAAGATACAAGGAAACTAAAACTCTTGCAAAAGAAGCGTTAGACATATTTGAAGAGTCTTGTATTGCAGACGATATGATGGTTTTTGAGGTGAAACAAAATGAACCTTGAAACAATTACCAGTAACATCATTCTAAAGGACATAATTGTAAGTATCATAATACTTGTCGCATCATTCTTAATCATCAAATGGGCTTCGATATTCATAAACAAAACTGGAATAAAGTTTGAATTCGATCCTACTTTGATACAGGTTATAAACGAAATAATAAAATATACAATATATGCATTTGCATTTACAATCATTCTAAATGAAATAGGAATAAACATAACAGCCATAGCAGTTAGCTTAGGTATTGTGGGTATTGCTGTAGGTTTCGCTGCAAGAGATACTATCTCAAATTTTATAGCCGGGTTATTTGTGCTGGGAGATAAAAGTTTCAAAGTAGGGGATATTATTGAAATCTCTGATACAAAGGGGAAAGTTATACTCATGGGTTTCAGAGTCACTAAGCTCATTACACCCGATAACAATATAGTAACCATTCCAAATTCTAATTTTTCAGCAAATGTGCATATAAATCATACATTACTAGAAGAGAAAATGATTGGTCTTGATATCACCATACCCTACGCTGTAGATGTTGAGGATATTATAAAGAAATTTCAAGAAATCACCTCAGAGTTCAAATGGGTTTTAGATGAACCAAAGGCAAATGTTATTATAAATGAATTAGCAGATATTGGTATAAAAGCTACGTTAACAGTTTGGGTCGATGATCCTTGGAAGGTTTCTGATTACAGATCTATTATTGCTAAGAAATTAGGACCCCTATTAGTGGTCAATCATGAAACAGATTAATATATTTGCAGGCTTAATTGTATTAGTATGTGTTTTTATTTCCCTAACCATTGTTATGGCCGCCTATGAGCAGTCCCAAAATTTAACCCAGGCCCAGAATAGTTTAAAAAATTATCACGAGATCATGAGTGCTCCAGTAAATGTGTTAGATCCTGCAAATACTTTTGGTGGTGCATCAATAGGAGAATTGATCATTCCAAAACTGGGTGTTGACTGCAGTATAAGATCTGACACTGTAAATGCCTACAATGCTGTTTATCATTATCCTCAAAGTGTTGGATTTGGACAACCAGGAGAGGTGGGTCTTCTAGGTCATCGTACCACATATTCACATTTATTTATTAATATAGGAACGCTTAAAATTGGAGATAAAGCTATTATTATCGACACAGCAACTCAAAAGAAATACACTTATGTTGTAACATCAAATGGTAATGATATAAGATGGGATTACAAGACAAATCCTGTTAGATTTGCTCAAAATGGTGAAGCAAAACTTCTTATCATGACATGTTACCCTCCAGGCAAGAAGGAAGCAGCATTTATAACACATTTTAAGTTAATTTCAACTGAGAATATTTAAAAATCTTATTTTTTACTCTTTTTAATTTTACACTGTGATAATTGTAACTTAGCTATATAAAATTTATATAAAAGTGTGAAATAATCAATTAATTGATCAGGGATAATGGTTTTAATGTGAAGTTTTATTAATAATGAATTAGCCATATAATTAGATTAATAATGCATTGTCTGATATGAACTAATTAAAATGGATTGATTTGTCACAATAAAAATCTTTCCATGACCCTAAAAAAGATTAAGAGGCGTTTAGATGGTAAAAATAGAAATAGACGAAGATGCATGCGTTGGATGCGGTTCTTGTGTGGACGACTGCCCCAACGATGTCTATGAAATGGATGAAGAAAAAAACAAGACAAAAGTTGTAAAGGAAGATGATTGCATGGCTTGTCTGTCGTGTCATGAAATCTGCCCAGCGGAAGCAATGGAACATAAGGATATTCACGTGGCTAAACGGCTTTATATAGATAGAAAGGTGAGTGGAATACTCAAGAAAATAATATAGGAGACTTTCATATGGAATATCAAATAGAAAGGGAAGAAAAAGAAATATTGGGGGATTTCAAACCCGAACTTATTCCTGATGCATGTGGAGGAGGAATTGACGATTACGAAGAAGCCCTTCACGTACTTATGAAATTCGTTGGTTCGATGTCAAGTGCCCTAGAACAGGTTTCAGGCCGTGGTGCAAATGCAATTGTATACCAGGCAGGAAAAAGGATGGGGCATGAAGCTGGCAAAATGGTTGAAAAAACTGACGAACTTGAAAAAGCAATGCAAGAGTTAAGTGAAATACTCGGTGTTGAATTTTTCTTCGATATGTGGAAACCAACCAACCAAACAGAGTACACAGTTGAAAAGGGTAATGAAACAGTAGTCAAACTGATATTCAGGGATTGTGTAGTAAGACAAACTCTAAGAAGAACGGGACTTCCACAGAAAGGACCTTTATGTTATCTTTTATATGGATATACAGTTGGGGCAGTTGAAGAGGTTATGGGAATTAAAGGAAAACTAGACATAGATCATGTCGGGCCCAATGCCTGTCTTAAAACATTAACAATCAAATGGGGCGGTAAATAATGGTAAATTTAGCCCTTGAATTATTAGCTAGTTGTGCAGGATGCGAAGTATCAATACTCGATCTTCATGAAGATTTAATAGGTGTTCTCGAAAAAGCAAACCTAGTTTACGCACCTATCTTAATGGATGTTAAAGAAATACCAGAAAATATTGACATAACAATTGTTTCTGGTTCCGTTAGAAATGAGGAAAATAGAGAAAGACTCAAAGAAATAAGAGAAAAATCTAAAACAGTTATAGCCTATGGAACATGTGCTTGTTACGGTGGAATTACATGTATGGCTGATCTTTACAGTCCTGAAGACGTTTCTGCCAGAAGTTTTTCTGATAACCCAAGTACCGAGTCTTCTGAACAACCATCTGAAGTTGTACCAAAACTTTTACCAATAGTGCATCCTGCTGGTGATATGGCAGAGATAGATTTTTATCTTCCAGGATGTCCACCAAAGGAAAATTTGATCAAAGATGTTCTGGTACCATTGATAAATGGGGAATTACCAAATGTGCCTCAGAAATCTGTTTGTGCTGACTGCAGCCGTACAATGGAACACATTGAATTTGATAAAGTTCACAGAAGAGTTGAAGGAAAACCTGAACCTGATTTATGTTTCCTGAGTCAAGGATATGTTTGTATGGGTTCTGTTACACTTGGAAGATGCGGTGCGTTATGCTCAGCAGCAGGAGTTCCATGTCATGGATGTGGAGGGCCTTCAATGGATATTTTACGAGAACCAAGTCATGATGTTTACAACTGCATTATAAATCGTATATCACACATCTCAAAAATGTCCCATAAAGACGTTGAAAAACAGCTCTATGATATTGGACATATTGTATACGGATTTGTAATTGGAAGCACTATAATGGAGGATAAAAAAGTTTCATTGATCCCAGAATTGATCAAGAAATAAAAGGTGATAACTATGAAACAAATAGAAATAAGCCCAGTATCAAGGATTGAAGGGCATGCAAAAATCACCGTTCAATTGGACGACGCTGGAAATGTTTCAGATGCTCACTTCCATGTAATGGAAATAAGGGGATTTGAAAAATTTCTAGAAGGTGCTGCTGTTGAAGAAGCACCTAGAATTACACCAAGAATATGTGGAGTCTGCCAAACAGCGCATCATATAGTATCTGCAAAGGCTACTGATGCTGTGTTTGGTTTACAACCTCCAGAAACAGCCCAAAAATTAAGGGAATTAACCCTGCTAGGTCAATATATACACTCACATGCACTTCACTTCTACTTTCTTGGAGCACCAGACCTAGTAATGGGACCGGATTCAGATCCTGCAGAACGCAATGTGGTCGGGATCATCAAGAAAAATCCTGACTTGGCCAAGATGGCTATAAAAACCAGGAAGATAGGACAGGATATTACTTCTGTTGTTGGAGGTAAGCCAATACACCCTGTTACATCAATTCCAGGTGGCCAATCTAAGACTCTGAGTATTGCAGAAAGGGACACTCTTCTACCAAAAGTAAAAGAAGGTATCGGACTTGTTGAAGCAGGTTTAGAAGTTGCAAAGCCACTTTTTGAACAATATGCAGATGCTGTTGAAACATTAGGTCCTATAGAAACATCTTTTGGAGCAATAACTAAAGGTGGTGCGCTTGAATTCTACGATGGACCAATGAAAATGATGGATAAGAATGGAAGTTCTATACATGAATTTGACACATCAAATTATCTAGACTACATAGAGGAAAAGGTACAACCATGGTCGTATATGAAGTTCCCATTCATGAAGCAGGAGGGATTCCCTGAGGGTAACTACCGTGTTGGTCCTTTGGCCAGACTTAACATTGTTGACAGTGTTCCAACAGAAAGGGCATCAGAACTTTATGGTGAATACAAGGATAAATATGGAATGGCCCAAAATCCACTCCTTTACCACTATGCAAGACTCATAGAACTTATGTATTCTGTTGAAAAAGCTGTGGAACTATTGGAAGATGACACAATAACAGGCTCCGATATAAAAGTTGGATTAAACGAACCTTTAATGTCTATTGATGATGCAAAAAAATCAGATGTAAGGATGAGGGGAGTTGGAGCTATAGAAGCACCTAGAGGTACATTATTCCATGATTATGAAACGGATGGAGCAGGAATTATTCAAAGGGCAAATCTCATTGTTGCAACGGGTCAAAACAATCTTTCCATGGATATAGGTGTTAGAGAAACTGCCAAAGCCATGATCCACGGTGAAGAAATATCAGAAGGACTTAAAAATAGGCTTGAAATGATCATACGAGCCTATGATCCATGTTTATCTTGTGCAACCCATATGATAAATGGAGAATCTCCACTCCTAGTTGATATTCATGACAACGATGGAATTCTTGTTAAAAGGCAAATGATCTAATGATGGGGAATATTTTCCCATTTTCTATTTTTAAATCAAAGCTTAAAAAAGATAGATATGATATTCTGGAGATAAATCCATAAAAAAATATCTTGACTATTCATGAATTTGGACAATACATCATAGCTATAATTTATTCCCATAATAAAACCGATATCTATTAAATTCGATATTATTAAAAACAATAAACATAATAGATTGAATATTGAGATTAGTTTTGTAATTAACTATCTAAAACTAGTGATTCTATGGAAGATAATAATTTGAAGGTTGAACTTGAAAGGATCGTGAATGATCTGGGTAAGGTAGATGGGGTGGAGGGAGGCCTTATTGTAGATTGCAACGGAGACATACTCAGCCAGCGCATACTACAAGATATTGATATAAGCCTATTTGGGCCGATGGCCAATGTCATAACCAGTTCATCTAAAAGATTAATCAGTTCTTCAAATCAAGGAAAAATTCAACGTGTGCTAGTTGAATCTAAAAATGGTAAAGCCCTATTTCTAGATCTTGGAAAAGTGCACTTCATAGTCCTCATGAAAACCCATGCAAACGTTGGACTTATTATGGTTTCATCTAAAAGGGCAGCAGAAAAAATCATAGAACTAACCAAAGATTTAGAGATAGTTATTGAAACAGATGAAATACTGGTCAAATCACAGAAGATAGTTTCAAAAGCTTTTAAGGATGAACCTTTAGAGCTTGTTAAGGACATGGTTGAGCAAAAAATTAAAGTGGAAGCTGAAGAAGTTGAAATAACTGAAGATTCCATACCTGATCTTAGCCCAGAATTAATCAGTACAGAGCCATCTATTCCAGAAACAGAAGAATTAGAGGCAAAATTAGAAGAATTAAAGGTTAAAAAACAGGAACCAGTTATAGTAAGTGAAATATCTGAAGAGCCAATTAAAGAAAAATTAGAAGTTCCTGTTAAAGCAGAAAAGTCCATCCCTGTAATTAAACCACCAATAGCATTCCCTGAGATTAAAAAAGTGGTTGAAATTCCCGAAAGCGTAGAAAAACGTGCTGATCTTATTTTAGATATCTACGAATCTATATTTAGAGCCATGTCTATTGGGGCCAGTAAAATTATGGGTGTTGCACCTGCCAGGGGTTTGACACAGAAATTTTTACCTTTAGAAGAATGTAAAATCTTGCTTGATGGTGTTAAAGTCAAAAGTAACTCAACAATTGACTTCAAAAGGATCAGGGCAAATGTTGTTAGTATACCTGTCGAAGAAAGAGAATCTATATTTACAAAAGATTTCACCAAAATTATAGAAGTAATAACAGAGAATTATGGGAAAGTAATGGGTTATGGAGCATTTAGAGGAATGGTTAGACCAGAATTTAGGATAATAACCGACTCATATGGACCTGTAATGCACCAACTGGGAATCACAGAAAAAATACACCCTGAAATGGTAGATCTCCTTAAATAATTCAATTTTAAATACTTTTTATTAGATTAACTCATAAAACTCTTGTTTTATATGCTTTACTTATTTTTAATATAATCTCCATGATTTTTTACCAGATAAAAGTTAATAATCATGGCACACAATATGAAAATGGTGATACTATTGAATGGACCATGGGTTGAAAAATACAGACCAAAAACCTTAGATGAGGTTGTGGGTCAAGATCATACAATTTCAAGACTTAAAAGATACGTTAAAGAGGGCAATATGCCCAATCTCATGTTTACAGGTCCCGCTGGTGTGGGAAAAACTACTACTGCCATAGCACTTGCAAAGGAAATGCTAGGCGAATACTGGAGACAAAACTTTTTAGAGCTAAATGCCTCGGATGCAAGAGGTATTGATACGGTAAGAAATGATATTAAAAGTTTTTGTCGTTTAAAAGCTGTGGGATCCCCTTTTAGAATTATATTCCTCGATGAAGTAGACAACATGACCAAAGATGCCCAACACGCACTTAGACGGGAGATGGAAATGTATACTAAAACATCATCTTTCATACTCTCATGTAACTACTCATCTAAAATAATCGACCCTATACAGTCTAGATGTGCAATATTCAGATTCACACCTGTTAAAGGACATCAAATAATCCACAGACTCGAATATATTGCAGAGGCAGAAAATTTAAATATAAATATTAGTGCAATTGAGAGCATTGTTTACTTTGCTGAAGGTGATATGAGAAGGGCTGTTAACATATTACAAGCATCTGCATCCATGGATGAAGAAATCACTGAAGAAAGCATACATGATGTTGTTTCAAAAGCCAAACCTAAAGACGTTAAAAAAATCGTTAATAAAGCATTAGACGGCGATTTTTTGAGTGCACGGGAACTTTTGAGGGAAGTTATGGTTGTTCAGGGTACTAGTGGAGAAGATATGGTTACCCAGATATACCAAGAAGTTTCAAGAATGGCTTTGGAAGACTCTATAAGGGAAAATATTTATATAAAATTAATTGAAAGTATTGGAGAAACAGATTACAGGATAAGAGAAGGATCTAATCCCAGAATCCAGCTTGAAGCCCTTTTAACCAAATTTTTAATAAATACAAAGGCAGATTAAATGTTGTGGACAGAAAAATATGGTCCTAAGAGCTTCGATGAAGTTCTTGGAAACATCAAAATTAAAGATGCCATAGTGGAGTGGACAGAGGAATGGCTAAATGGTAACACTCAGAAATGTATGCTCCTCATAGGTCCAGCCGGCACAGGCAAAACTACCCTGGCACATTTAGCTGCTAAGGAGTTCTCAGAGTATATAGAACTCAATGCAAGTGATAAGAGATCCTATGACATTATTAATAATACAATAGGTGAGGCTTCAGCATCTAAATCTCTGTACGGTGATGGACTTAAACTTATTATAATGGACGAAGTGGATGGAATTCATGGCACTGAAGACAGGGGAGGTACAAGGGCTATAACCAAAATCATCAAAGAGGGACACCATCCTCTGATCATGATGGCTAACGATCCATACAGTAAACGATTGAAAAGCCTTAAACCAAAATGTAACACCTTGATCTTACGTAAAGTGCATACTAATTCTATAGTATCTCTTCTTAAGAAAATATGTGTGAAAGAAGGTGTTGAATTTGAGGAACACGTAATCAGAAATCTTGCTAAAAGATCAAATGGAGATTTAAGGTCTGCCATTAACGATCTTGAGGTAATTGCACGTGGAAAAGATAAGATCACCTCTGAAGACCTTGAATTTTTGTCAAAAAAAGATGATATAGCCAATATATTTGACTCGGTAAGGATCGTGCTTAAGAGTAAAAATCCTCGCAGAATAAAGGATGCAATGAAGCTTGATGTGGAACCATCATTCATACTTGAGCTTATCGCTGAAAATATTCCAAAAGAATATGAAAAGGTTCATGAACTCCAAAAAGCATATGAAATGATTTCGTTAGCTGATATCTATCTTGGAAGGGCGTTTAATACACGTGTATACACTTACTGGAAATATACATACGAACTGATGAGTTTGGGTGTTGCACTCTCAAAGGATGAAACTTATAGGAAATTTTCAAGATTTACAAACTCTTCAATTTTTTCAATGCTTTCTAAAAGCCGAAGCAAAAGGGATTTGAAGGATAGGGTAGCTGAAAAGATGGGCGAACAACTTCACTCCTCAAAGAAAGTTGTGAAAGAACAATTCCCCTACATGGAAATCATGTTCCAAAACGATGAGACAGCCTATGACCTTGCAACCTATTATGGACTATCAGACGACGAGGTAAAACTGTTCAGATCAAGAAAGATTAAAATTAAAAAAACTAAACCTCAAAAACCTGTACCCTCTCCAAAAATGTCAGATAAAAGTTTAAGTGGATTTAAAACTAAAACAACGAAAAAATCCGCTTCAAAATTACAGGATAAAAAATCCTTAGAAGAAAAAAAACCAGATTCTAAATCTGATAAAAAAGTGAAGGGAGATAGAAAGAAGAAAAGATCGGTAAATAAAAAATTATTTAACAAATTAGAGGATAAAACTTCTGATAAAAATGAAAAATCCGATGGTGACAAGGAAGAGGATAAATCACAGACTTCTTTATTCAATTTTTAAATACCATATCCATATTTTTTTTTAATTTTTATTCATTGTACACACATTCATTAACTATGTATAATGCAGATTTAAGCATATTTTCACGAACATCGGGAATGAATCCCTCAAAAAATTCCATTAGATCGACAGCATAACTATCATTTATGGTGTATTTGTAATCATAATCCAATTTTTCTAACCATGAACCTATCCATGACCTAGGAATGTTCAAAAGGGGATAAATTAAATTGAGATTATTCTCATTGTTATATTTATTTTTCAAACTAAAAACTTCAATCTTTTCACCATTTAAAATGTTTCCCAATATACTTTCAACTTCATTATCCAGTGTTAGAGATAATGCAATAGAACCAACATCAAATTCTAGGGCATCTTCAATTGAATTACCATAAAATAGTTTAATACCATACTTCCTGGTGTAAGGTTCCATAATCACATCTAGGATAAATCTTGAACATTTATCATTATCATATATGAAAATTTTTTCTCCCGGCTTTAATACGTTTGCAAGGACCCTTGATGCCCTGGTACAAATTCTTTGGAAAATTTTTGATCTGTTTATGGAATAATTTGGAAATTTTCTTATAAAGGTTTCTTGTCTTTTATTTGAAAATCTTGAAAATCTTTGGTTGTTTATAAAAATATGCATCCCCACTATACTAACAAATCGAGTATCCACTCCTAATATCTGTAGAAATTTGACTAATTCTTTATTTATTGGTTCTGGTTTCATATTAAACACATAAAAGTATATATTTTTTATTTCAAACATTCTTCGAATTAACTGTAATATATTATATATAAATCAACTTAACTAAAACTTATATTTTTTTTATAAATATTCGGAAGTTTTTTAACAATTTTTTTTAAAAAAAAATTTATAAAATCAGAACATACTATTATTCACAAAATATTTCCATTCATAATAGAAAATTTAAATCATTTTATTAGAGGGTGATACTATTGTTTAAAATCTTCGGCAAAAAACCAGAACATGATGAACCGGGATTATTAGAATTGGAAATTCAAGAACCTGTTGATTGTCTATGTGATTTCACATATAATTTTCATTGGCAACATAAAGGTGAAAAACTAGATCCTAAATGGAAAGTGCCAGGAAATAATATAACATTTGGAGAGCTAGTAGAACATTTAAAAAATGGTGGCAGTATTAAAATAATAGGAAATGTTGGACACAGACTCTGTTCAAGTATGGGAATAAATCTAGTTTATTTTGGTGGAAAGGGAGAAGAAATATTTGTTGGGGATGTATATGTAGATGGAAATGTAGATACAAGAATGGGAATTAGCATGGTAAGAGGTAATATCTACGTCAGTGGACATGTATCTGAACCAATAGGGAATATTTTAGAGGTACAATCTGATGTTAAAGGTTATAAAAAGTTTAGATCAATAACGGATATTGTTAAATATGGTTTGAATGAGGATATACCTTTAGGCTTCCAAATAATCGGTCATAAGCTCATAATCAATGATGGAATGGTAAGAGATACAGTTGGGGCTAGGGTTGATATTGATGCTGAGATAATTGTAAACGGAAATGTGGATCTGAGTACTGGAATTTTAATGAGAAAGGGCATGGTAAGAGTGAATGGTAAAGCTGGTAAGAACACCGGAGCACTTTTAAACGGCGGTATGATTATTATAAATGGTAATACAGATGATTTTACAGGAATAGATATGATAAAAGGTGAAATAATAATAAATGGTGATGCTGGAAAATTTATGGGTGCAAATAAAAAAGGTGGGATTTTATTGGCTCATAAAGGAAATCCAATACCACCGACCTCTATGATGCCACTTGGAATATCTGATCAAGATTTACTTACTGAACAAAGATTTGAACCACGCGTATTTCATAAATTTAAATAAATTTCTATTTAATTCCTATTTCATATATATTATTGAAAAATATTGACTAATCAAAAAATATTAGTCATAATCTGACTAAAATCATGGGATTTATTTGGGAAAAACTTTTTTAATGATGTTCACTAACTAATTTCCATGATAGGAATAATTGAAACCTTAAGCAATACAGCAATTTATCTCATCCAAACCTTTGGTTACTGGGGAGTTTTTATTGCAATGACGCTTGAAAGTGCGTGCATACCATTCCCAAGTGAGATCACAATGCCCTTTGCAGGGTTTGTTGTATGGCAGGGAACAACCAATATGACCATATTAGGAATAACCCTGGTCGCTACAATTGCCAACTTATTTGGATCATTAATAGCTTACACCATTGGTTTGATAGGTGGAAGGCCTTTACTTGAAAAATATGGTAAATATATTCTTATAACACATAGCAAGTTAGATCTAGCAGATAAATGGTTTGAAAAGTATGGATACGAAGCAGTTCTTATAAGCAGGCTTCTTCCAATAATCAGAACATTCATATCTTTACCAGCCGGTATTGCAAAGATGGACATTAAAAAATTTGTTATTTACACATTCCTTGGTTCTCTTCCATGGTGTTTTGCATTAGGCTATTTAGGATTTCTTTTAGGTCCACAATGGGAAGTAATCAGAAATTATTTCCATATACTGGACATACTTGTTGGAATTGGAATTGTAGTACTTATAATTTATTTAATCTACAAATACAAGTATAAAGCTAATAAAAATTGATATATCGATACATATTTGTATACGATACTCAAATATTCCCGTTTAAATTTAGATAAAATAGATTTATAGAATATTAAATTTTTTTTTTAAATCAAAATTTTCTGATAAAAAAAATAGTTATTTATAAAGGTTGTTTCATATGATCATTGAAATATGAATAATTCGGAGATGTTTGAATGAAAACACTTAGTAATTTATCACTTAAATTAAGACTTTTACTAGCGCCACTCATATTGTTTGGCCTTATTTATTTAATTATCCTCCTTGTTTGTAGTTATTTCCATATTGGAAGTTATTTAGTATATGGAGTATTTGGATTAATAATCATATTTATCCAATACCTGCTTGGACCTAAGATGGTTGAGAGGTCGATGCATGTACATTATGTAACAGAACAAGAAGCACCTAATTTACATGCTATTATAGGAGATTTAGCAATGAAAGCCGGGGTTCCTAAACCTAGAGTTGGAGTTGCTGAAATAGATGTGCCAAATGCATTTGCCTTTGGAAAAAGTAAACGTGATGGTAGAATCTGTGTAACTAGAGGTATTTTAAAACTTTTAGACAAGGAAGAACTTGAAGCAGTTTTAGGACATGAAATGTCCCACATCAAACACAATGATATGATAGTAATGACATTAGTCAGTGCTGTTCCACTCATATGTTATATTATAGCGTTAAATTTCCTATTCTCTGGACAAGGAAACAACAATGGAGGCTATGGTTTCATCATTGGAATAGCTGCATTTGGTGCTTACATCCTTGGACAACTTCTGGTTCTATTCATTTCACGAACAAGAGAATATTATGCTGACCAAGGAAGTGTTGAATTAGGAGGTAGACCTCATAAATTAGCTAGTGCCCTTTATAAATTAGTATATGGATCTGCAACAGCCAGTGAAGAATCAATAAAAGAAGTTTCAGGTTTAAAAGCTTTCTTTATGAATGATGTATCCGATGCGGGTAATGAAATAAATGATCTTCAACAGTTAGACTTTAACAGAGATGGGACCATTAGTGAAGAAGAACTTGCAAGGCTCAGATACTCAGATACAAAAGTAAGTACAGGCCAGAGCTTAAAGGAACTTTTATCAACCCACCCAAATATGCTTAAAAGAGTTAAAAGACTGTCTGAACTAGAATAATTCAGACAAGTAAATATTTTTTTTTAGATACAATTTTTTTTAATAATATTACAATACATCTTATAAAAGATAGTCGAACAAAAAAAAGCGATGTTTATCTATTTATCGATTACTTCTTGAACCCTTCCAACCCGCCCATCTTGTAATCTTACTTTAATTCCATGTGGATGGAACCGTTTTTTAGTCAAAAAATCTTTAACTATTCCTTTAGTCCTTTTTCCACTTCTTTGATCTTTTTTGAGAATAATATAAACTTCTGATCCAATTTGAATATTCTTTCTGTTTTGTCCATTCATCTGATCATATCCTGACTTATAAATTTATTTGAATTAAAAAAATATTGTATTTATAAACATTTAAAAATAGGTTAATTAAGCATAACCACACCAATAACATTGTTTCTGGGAAACCAAGTATTTAATGATGATTTTTGTTCTTTAATTGTTTTTACTGTACCGTTTGGCAGTGTTGTTTTTTGATTAATTATTTCAACTTTTTTATTGTCGCTAGTTAAATAAACTTGGTTAACTTCAATCATGGAAATTCTTTTTACTATTAAACCAAAGTTGGGGTGTACTGCCACTACAATGTCCCCAACATTTAAATTATTAGTTCTAAGAACAATTAGTTCCTGACCATTTTTTAGTGTTGGAACCATTGATGTGTCATTTACTGTAACAAATAAGGGTAACTCATCTATTCCATATTGTGATACAATATTAACATTTACGTTGTAATCATATCTAGATGCTATATTCCTCACATCTGATTTTATACTCTCATCGGTGTTTTTTGGTGATGCAATAGCAGTAATCACATTTTGTTTGATATTCTGCATCATTTCTTGTGATTTGGGACCAGAAAATCTAGATTCGTTTGTTACGTAAGTATCTACCATTCATTTTAATAACTAAGTTAATTTTATTTGTTCCATAGTCTGTGTATATTGCAGATGCCGATGCGATTATTGATAACAATAGTAATCCAAAAATTATCCAATAAGATAATCTCATTACCCCACCATTTATCTTACAATTTTATCTAAAAAATCTCTAGTTGTGTGAATGTCTAGCTGTCCTGGTGCAGATATATTATCAAAAGAGGCAAATGTGATGGGAGACCCGAACAATGGTGCCACAACACGAGTGTATCTTCCTATCTCACCCATAGATATACCAATTGTCTTCTCTACTTTTGATAGTACATCTAAAACAATTAAAGTATCTGAAATGCTTTTTGGCATTACAGCAAATTTAGCAATATCTCCAAGTTTTCTTTCTTGATTTACTACTTTTAAAAGAATCTCTGCTGATGGGGTCTTTTCAAAATTATGGTAAGAAATAATTGTTGATTTTGAAGCTTTAATTATTTTATTCAAATATTCTTCCTCGGTTTGAAGTTCTATATCAACAAAATCAGCATGTTTAGCAGCTGCCAGTAAAATATCAGTTCTTTCAGCCTCAGAACCCTTAAATAATCCACCTTCCCCCATCATTCTGTTGGTTGCTATCAAAGGATATTTAACATCCTTAATTATATTGGAAACCTCATCAGGATTAGGATGATCCATTGCATCTATGCGAAGTTCAATTATGTCTGCACCTGCTTTTATAGAATTTCTAGCAGCTTCAAGTATAGAATCATAATTTTTTTCAATAATTGGGACACATATCATTGTTTTATTGTACAATTCACATCACAACTCCATATTATCATATTTGACCAGTTTAGCATAGTAATTGATTTTTAAGTTTTGAGCATAATATATTTTGGAGTTAATTATAATTAATAATATTGCAACTTGATAAAATTCCATTAGAATGCAATGGATTAAGTTACAAAAATCTATAAAAACAAGTTCCCCCAATATAGCCCTATAGCGATTAGAATGAATTATAAGAAATATATTAACGATTGATAATTTATTAATAGAATCATAGATGATTTCATTTAATAAAAATGGATTGTATGATATATGATGTATGTTAACCTCATTATACATCAATTTCACAAAACAAACTTGAATGGAAGGGTGATCAATTGAAATTAACATCTATTGGTGCAGACGTTTCAAATAACGACGTTTCATGCAGCCAAAGTATGATAAACAACATTGAAAAGGCTATACCTAAACTTTTAGATATCGGTGCAAATAAAGCAGCTTTAACAAATATTACCGGTGATGACCTAGTTATAAGTGCATTTGTCCCTGATGATAAGCTTGAAACAATTAACAAAGCCATAGTTGAGATTTTAAGGGAAAATGGAGAAGATATAGGCGATATTGCAGGTATTTCTGAAACACCCGATGGTGCTGGTGAAGGAATATCCTATGCAGAAGCTAAAATAAACCAAGATCGTTATCCTGATGCTATTATACTGGCCTTTGACACATACGGTGGGGAACCCTTCGTTAAAAATGTTGTGAAATCTTCAATAGATGCTGCAACCGGCATGGAGAATATTACAGATATAGGTGGCGGAGTAAATGGAACCGTCAAAATACCAGGTGTAGGATATGTTTCAGATGAAACAGATGATCCAGTAGTAGTTGCTACCATTGAGAATATTGAAAGTGTAGGAGTGGTTGCAGGAGCCATGGTAGGAGCTGCACTTGGAAACAAAAATGTTTATCTTGTAAAACGCGGCACACCATCTCATGTAATCCCTGGAAGTGTTATAATGTCTGTTTCTGCTTATATGAACGGTAATGTTATGGATCTTGCAGTTCCACTATCACAAAGGATGAGAATTTTAGGATGAGAATTTCATAAAACTGTATTAAAAATATTTTAATTGTAATAATAAAAATTTTAGGGCGTGACAATAATGATAATTCTTGATAAAAACACCAGATGTGTTGTACAGGGAATTACAGGAAAACAGGGATCATTTCACACTGAACAAATGCTAAACTATCACACCAAAATAGTTGCAGGAACAAGTCCTGGAAAGGGCGGTCAAAACATTGGTGAACTTCCAATCTACAATTCCATTGAAGAAGCTAAGGAAGAACATGATATCAATGCATCAATAATATTTGTGCCAGCACCCTTTGCTAAGGATGCTGCATTTGAAGCCATATCCCAATTAGATCTTGCAGTAATAATTACGGAACACATACCAGTACACGATACAATGGAAATAGTAGAGTATGCAAAAAGGGAAAAAACAACAATTATAGGCCCAAATACTCCCGGAATAATAAGTCCAGGAGTTGGAAAACTAGGAATTATGCCAACACACATATTCAACGAAGGAAATGTGGGAATTGTTTCAAGAAGTGGGACTTTAACATACGAAGTAGCAAATCAAGTAACTGATTCGGGAATGGGCCAAAGTACATGTATAGGAATTGGTGGTGATCCTGTTGTGGGTCTTGACTTTGCAGATGTTCTCCAAAGGTTTGAAGACGATGACAACACAGCAGCCATGGTAATGATCGGTGAGATCGGTGGAAATGCCGAAGAAATAGCAGCAAAATTTATAAACAAAAATATCACCAAACCTGTTGTAGCATACATTGCAGGAGTAACAGCCCCCCCAGGTAAAAGAATGGGACATGCAGGTGCGATAATTGAGGGAAATAGTAGTACTGCTGCAAGTAAAATTGAAGCACTTGAAGATTCAGGTGTTTATGTAGCTGAAAGACCTTCAGAAATTGCAGATCTGATCTGGGAACTTATATAAACCTTTTTTATATAACACAATTTCCATATCAAAATATGTAAATATTATTTAGAGATAACTAATTTTTAGTGATTCATAGAATTGTTTATCATCACTTGAGTTTCATTTAAAATTTAAATTATAATCTTTTTAAGTGAGTAAAATGGTAGAAGAAAACGAAATCATAAAAAAACTATTGAATGGAGATATTAAACTTCATGAAATAGAGAAATACACAGAAACTATTAAAGAATCTGTGGATATACGTAGAAAATTTGTTGAAACCATATCAGAAACCCATTTGGATCATATATCTAAGTACTCACTTTCAATGGAAGAAGCATTAAAAAAGAATATAGAAAATCCTATTGGAGCTGTTCAAATACCTGTTGGGATAACAGGACCCCTTGAAGTTCATGGAGAACATGCTGATGGAAATTATTATATTCCACTAGCAACATCAGAAGGTGCACTTCTTGCATCTGTAAACAGAGGATTTTCTGTTATAAAAGCATCAGGCGGCACAATAGCAAGAATAATTGATGATAAAATGACAAGAGCTCCTATTATTAAAACAGAATCTGTTGTGGAAGCTCTGAAAGTAAAGAATTGGATAATAAAACATTTCAAGGATCTTAAAGAAGCTGCTGAAAAAACTACTAGACATGGTAAACTGGTTAAAATAGATCCTATTATTGTAGTTGGAAAATATGTTTATCCCCGGTTTGTTTATACTACCGGAGATAGTATGGGTATGAATATGGTTACCATAGCAACCGAAACTGCCCTAGAAACATTAATTAAAGAAACATCTGCCCATGTGGTAACTCTAAGTGGAAATGTATGTGTTGACAAAAAACCATCTGCTTTGAATCTTATTGAAGGCCGTGGCAAGAGCATAATAGCAGAAATTACAATTCCAAGAGAAGTAGTTGAAAAAAAACTTAAAACAACACCTGAAGCTATTGTAGAAGTTAATATCACGAAAAATTTAATAGGATCTGCAATTGCAGGAAGTATGGGTTTTAACGCACATTATGCCAATATGATAGGTGCTATATTCCTAGCAACAGGTCAAGATGGAGCCCATATTGTAGAAGGAAGTCTAGGGATTACGGTAGCTGAAGAAGTTAATGGAGATCTCTACTTCTCAGTTACACTTCCAGATGTGCCAATTGCTACCTTTGGGGGAGGAACCAGGCTCGAAACAGCCAAAGAATGCCTAGATATTATGGGTGTCTATGGGGCAGGTAAAGTTGGTAAGTTTGCAGAAATCATCTCAGGAACTGTTTTAGCAGGTGAACTTTCTTTGATGGGTGCACTGGCAGCAGGTCATCTAGCACGGGCACATAAGGATCTGGGGAGGGGATGATTGTTTTTTCATGTTATTTTAAAAATTAAAATATTTTTATACAAAAATATATATTTTTTTGATATCGATAACCATGTGTAAAATTTAAGAATTTAGGAATTAACCTAATTGTCTTTATCATAGAATTAACTATAATTTTGGGAGAATTTTTTATAATGAAATTATCTGAATTTATACAAGAATATCTAAAAATGAGCCGTTATATTGCTCTAGGAACACTTGACGGGATATTAGCAGTTATGGGAGTGACTTTAGCAGCAAGTGGAGTTGCCAATGCGGGCGGATTAGATATTCCAAACTATGTAATTGGTTTAACAGGTTTAAGCGGAGGTATTGCACTTTCATTATCAAATGCTTTTGGATCTTTTATAGGTGAGAGGGCTGAAGAAGCACGTAATCTAAGGGAACTCGAACAAAAGATGGTAATTCAAGAAGGAGCCCTTGATGATACTCTAATACACAGACAAGCTAAAAAAAGAGTTTATATGAGTATGTTCGTTCATGGTTTCTCAAGTTTTATTGGTGCATTTGTACCCGTTTTACCTTTTATTTTAATTCCTAACAGGATCACCGCAACATTAACCACAATAACTCTCTGTTTCTTTGCTCTGGTAATTTTAGGTATTTATCTAGGGAAAGTATCAAGAAAAAGTCTTGTAAAAACTAGTATTGAAATCGTATTAATAGGCGTTCTTATTGGAGTTGTAAGCTTCTTAATAAGTGGTGGACATTAAAATAATTTTATTTTACATAGAAACAAATCTGTAAATATAAATCATACTTCGAGATCAACACTGTAAACATTTTCAACATTGGTAACATGGATTTTATAAGCATCTTTTTCATTTAATAATCCTTGCCTTATAAGTTCATGTGTACGTTTTGGAACTGTTTTTGGACCTAATACTGCCCCTGGACGAGTTTTATCATCAAGGTAGTCAGTTTCCATCAAAAAATTTTTCCCTTTTTTAAGACCTTCTTTAATAACGTCTCTAGTTGATATCAAAGAAGGAGTAAGTCCATGATTTTCAGTTTTAAGAACATATGCACCTGAAAAATGTTTTATAACCTTGTTTCTAGGAAGTTTAACTTCATCAGCCATTTTAGCAAATTCTAAAAATTGTTCTGTCCCTGCTGTTTCTGTGTGAAGCTGAACTGAACATCCTGCATCCTTTGCAAGTTCCATGGCATGGATGATAAGTCTATTATGAGCATCTAGTTCTTGGGGAGATACATCATAGTGGGGTCTTCCAACTTCACCAATTGCCACAGCTTTTCCCTCTAAAACTAGTTTCTGAGCTATTTTAAGTGCATTTTTCATCAATAACTCGGCTTTATCAACTTCCATACCCGCCTTGACTCTACGGGATAGTTCTGCAGGGTGAGCACCTACCACAGCAAAGGCTTTAACTTCTGTTTCTTTATTAATATCTTCAACATGTTCTATTACCAGTTCCATTGCATCCTGAAAAGAGCAGTTCTCATTTACTGTCCAGGTAGGTTTGTTAGGAACTATCATACAACTACCACCAGATCTGTGAAATTTATTAGCCACATCAATTGGCCCCTCACCATTTAAAGGATCTACATGTATGTGGTTGTCTGTAACAGGAATATTATCCATATAACTCCTCCACTAATTCATTTCTTTCCATTCTTTTTTTTATTCTAAATTAAAATCTGATTATAATTTATATATTAGAATTTTTCAAGATTCATTTCTTTCAAAAGTGCACTTTGGAAAACGTCAATTGGTGGTTCAATTCCAGTCCATATTCTAAACGATTCAATTCCTTGATACATTAACATTTTAATGCCCGAGATAGTTTTCGCACCTGCCTTTTCAGCTTCCATTATCAGTCCAGTTCTAAGTGGATTGTAAACTATGTCATTAACTATCAAATCTTTATGCATCATATCGGCAGTTACTAAGGGTTTATGAGTTATATGGGGATACATCCCAATTGGAGTGGTGTTTATCAGTATATCTGTATCTTCCAGTTCTTTTTCTAGATCTATGCCTAGATCTGTTATTATAACTTCCTGGTCAAGTTTTTCAATTAGATCATCCTTGAGTTCTTGAGCTTTTTCTATTGTCCTATTCGAAATCACAAGACTTTCTGCTTCACTAAGAAGTAATTGGAATGCAATTGCTCTTGCAGCTCCCCCTGCACCTAAAACCATAATCTTCTTTTCCTTTACAGGTGTAAAATCCTCAATTGCCCTTATTGCACCTACACCATCCGTGTTATGACCTATTGCTCCATTTTCACCGAATTCAATTGTGTTAACTGCGCCTATTAATCCTGCAGCAATATCGAGATAGTCTAAATATTTGATAACCTCAGTTTTATGAGGTATTGTAACATTTAATCCCCTGATCCCCATTGCACGGGCCCCATTTATAGCATCCTCCAGTTCCTCTGTTTTCACCTTGAAAGGTACATAGATATGATCCAAACCTATACTGTTAAATGCTGCATTGTGCATTCCAGGTGATAAAGAATGTTCCACCGGGTCGCCAATGATCCCAAAAACATTTGTTTTACCTGTTATCATTTAAAGTTACTTCCTACATTTGATTTTATTAAATTTTAGTATGATTTCTATTTGAATTATATGATACCATGTCATTTTAATTACCCATAATAATTTTAACCATTTCAATGACTGCTTTTCCAAGTTTAAGATGTTCATCCATATCGGGATGTACACCATCTATTTCGCTGGCTACAATTTTCTTGGAGGTATCAAGAAATTCACAGTTATAGTCTTTAGATATCTGTGCATAATGATCTGGTAGATTATATGATTTTTGATACGAATCTTCGAATTCATATGAAAAATTGTTAAGCTTTTTAATATATGGTGGTACCATTAGAAGAATTTTGGGTGCTAATCCACCAGGACCTGCTGCACTTTTTTTTATGGTATCTACCAGTATTCTAATTCCGTGAGCAATTTCTATTGCAGATAATCCAAATCTTTTTTTAAGATCATTAGTTCCCAAGAGTAAAATGCATAAATCTATGGGTTTATGGCTTTCAAGACAAGGAATTAAATATTTCAAACCATTTTTATAACTGTTGTTAAATGGATCATCTCTAATTGTAGTTCTACCATTTAATCCTTCTTCTATAACTTTGTAATCTTCGCCCAATCCATTATCTAACACTCCGGGCCATCGTTCATCAAATGTCATTCTATTGGTATTGGCCGGGTTGTAACCCCATGTAATTGAGTCGCCGTAGCAAAGAATAGTTTTCCTTGTCATAGGATTATAGTTTATTTTTTATTGTAATTAATTGTTGGTAGATTCTATATATATTTTCATCATGACAGAAATTAAATGGTAATTACTTGAAAAAAATGTAAATCCTTTTTTGTAAAAGACACTCCTAAAAATATCATCATCTTATATTTTAATTTTTCACAGAATTTCAATATTTTCAAAATATCTATATTCACCTAATTTTTAAAATATTAGTTTAATGAGAATGTTAACTACTTTATTTAGAGCTGATTTTATATTGGTTTACTAAAAACCATTGGATTTAGAAATTCTTTTATACATTAGTCTATATATATTTCCATGCATCAGGATATTATGGAGATATAGTTTATAATTGAAGATTGGTTTAGAGGTGTAAAATGCTTGCAAAACAAAGGTTTGTTCTTGATACAACTGCTTTTACAGATACACAACTTCGTGACGACTATGGGGAAGGTAACCTTTTAAAAACTGTGGATATGTTGATGGATTTGATTGCAAAGTCCCGGATAAAACTCAACATAAGCTGTCACATGCCACCAATCACATATAAAGAATTTTCAGACTATATGGCACGTTATGAATGCCCTGATAAAATCATGGTCAAAGCTGAAACATGGATTGTTAAAAAAACACCCAATCGTTATGATACAAAAATTCCATCAGAAATATTCTACGAATATGTTCAGGATATGATGGAAAGAATGAACAAAGGGATGAGAATATCTGAAAGTTCAATATGGGAAGCTGCAGTAGAATCATTGGTCTTGATGTCCCGTGGGGAGAACAAAGCAGATATTGAAGCCAAAGTTTTGGGTAAGGCAATAACCGACTTTAGAAAACGTTACAGGGCAGCTTTAAGGAAAGGCACACTTGACAGTGCTCCCGATCTTGATGTACTTCTTCTTGCAAAGGAACTTGGAGCAGGAGTGGTTGCAGCCGATGAAGGTATCAAAGTATGGGCTGAAAGAAATTAGGGCTCAGATTTTTAAGTGCAAAATCATTTCCTAAAATGATGGAAGAATACCTTCAACATTACGATTAAAAAAATGTTCTAAACAATAAAATCATAATTCTATAATTTTCACTCTAGTTCACTATTAAATTTCTGTAGAATTAGTAAATATTTTTAAAAGATACCAATCTAATAGATGGTAACTTGATATTATCTATTTGTAAATTAAAAAATTTTTATCCAAATTATAAAGGCAGGAGAGAAAATGGAGATACAAAGACCTAGAGGAACACGTGATTTTCTTTTTAATGAAATGAAAGAAAGGAAATGTGTTGAAAGTACCATGAGACAAATATTTGAAACATATGGTTATGGTGAGATTAAAACACCAATTTTCGAGGAACTTTCACTTTTCACAACAAAATCAGGTGAAGGTATAAAGGATCAGATTTATCACTTCCAAGATAAAGGTGGAAGAGATTTGGCACTAAGACCAGAACTAACAGCCCCCGTAGCTAGGATGTATATTAAAGAACTTCAAAAAACTCCAAAGCCCGTTAAAATGTATTATTTTGGCAGTTGCTTCAGATATGAACGACCACAGGCAGGCAGATTTAGACAGTTCTGGCAGTTTGGATGTGAATTGATAGGTGGAAAATCACCAGGATCTGAAGCAGAAGTTATTAGTATGGCAGCACATTGCCTTGAAGAACTTGGACTTAAAGACTTTGAGATACACATTGGAAATTTAGGAATTCTTAGGAATATACTAAACGATGCAAATATCGAAGGGGATATGCAGGATCAGGTCATGGGAATAATCGATAAAGGCGATGCTGACGAACTTACAAAATTACTCGAAGATATTGATGTAGATGATAATTCAAAGGAGTTATTATTGAAGCTTATTGGAATGAAAGGAAATAGTTCAATTATAAAAGATGTTGAAGCACTGATCAACTGTAGTGAACATGCTTGTAACGCATTAAATGAACTTGAGGAACTTTTAAAATCTCTTGAAGCATTTGGATTTTCAGATTACGTGGTAAATCTAGGTATTGCTCGTGGATTGGATTATTACAGTGGAACTGTATTTGAAATTTATGTGCATGGACTGGGTGCACAAAAACAGATAAGTGGTGGAGGTACCTATAATTTAATAGAGGTATTTGGTGGAGAAAATGTTGAATCCACAGGATTCGCATTTGGATTTGATAGGGTTATGGATGCTCTTAAAAAACAAGAAAAATTTATCGAAACAAAACCATCTGTAGAAGTATTCGTAGCACCAATAAAAAATGATCTGAAACTTAAAGCATTTGAAATAGCCCAAAAACTCCGAAAAAATGGTATTTCAACCGATGTTGATCTAGTTGGTAAGAAACTTAAAAAGGTATTGTCCTATGTAGACAACCTTAAGATCAACTACGTTGTTCTTGTAGGTGCAAGAGATTTTGAAGAAGGTAATGTAACTGTTAAGGATATGATAAGTGGAGAACAGGAAACAGTTAGTATATTAAACGTTGCTGAATTGCTTAAACAGAAAATTGAAACTAAATAAAGAAATTTTAGAACTCAAATTGATCTTTCAACAAAAATGGAATAATACAAGTCCAAAAATAAAATTTGGGGATGATGGAAATGGATGAAAAAGATTTGGATCTTAATTTCAGACTTCAAATGGGTGGTGAACAACTCATAATAGCAATATCACAAGATTATAAAAGTTCTGAAGTATTAATGGTTGCTTATATGAACAAAAAAGCCTTAATGGAAACAATAGATACAGGCAAAGCACATTACTGGAGTACTTCAAGAAACAAGCTTTGGTTAAAGGGTGAAAGTTCAGGCCATACACAGGAAGTTCAGGAAATATTAACTGACTGTGACGAGGATGCAGTTTTACTTAAAGTGAAACAAAATGGCGGAGCATGTCATGAAGGTTATTACTCTTGTTTTTTCAGGAAAATTCAAGAAAATAGTGGAAACTTAGAATTGGTTAAAGAAAAAGTATTTGAGCCGGAAAACGTTTACGGAGAGAAATGATGAAAATCGTTCCAGATACAAGTGTAATAGTTGATGGCAGAATCACCAAATTAGTAATGGGTAAAGATTATCATGGCTGCGAAGTTATAGTTCCTAAAGCAGTCATATCTGAACTTGAAAATCAAGCCAATAAAGGGCGAGAAACTGGTTTTAATGGTTTAGGAGAACTTAAACAGCTCCAAAAACTTTGTACTGAGGGAAAATTAAAACTTTCCTACGTTGGTAGAAGACCCACACCCGACGAGATATCCCTTGCTAAGGGTGGAGAAATAGATGCCATGATCAGGGATACAGCAGGGGACTATGAAGCAATACTTATAACCAGTGACAGAGTACAGAGAGAAGTTGCAGAAGCACAAGGATTAGAAGCAATTTACCTTAAACCTGAAATGATAGGATACAAAGAGCTCACCATTGCCAAGTATTTTGATAGTGAAACCATGTCCATACATCTGAAAGAAAATGTCAGACCCATGGCAAAAAAGGGTACTCCTGGAAATATACAACTGGTTAAAATAAGCCCAAACCCCCTTAAACATATAGAACTTGAAAAGATGGCAAGAGAAATTACTGAAATGGCAAAAAGTGATTTTAAAAGTTTTATAGAAATAGAAATGGAAGGAGCAACTGTTGTTCAATTCAGGGAGTACAGGATATCCATTGCTCGACCACCTTTCTCAGATGGGGTAGAAATAACAGTTGTAAGACCAATAACCAAAGTATCTATGGATGATTATAAACTTCCAGAGAAACTGGTTGACAGGTTAAAAAACAGTGCAAAGGGTATATTAATAGCCGGCCCTCCTGGAGCCGGTAAAACAACATTTGCACAAGCTGTAGCAGAATTCTATAGCCGAGATATCGGAGCAATTGTAAAAACAATGGAATCACCTCGTGATCTTCAAGTGGGTGATGAAATAACGCAGTATGCACCTTTAGAGAAGGATATGAGCAAAACAGCTGATATTCTCCTATTAGTCAGGCCAGATTATACCATATACGATGAACTGCGTAAAACCAAAGATTTCAGAATATTCGCTGACATGAGGCTGGCAGGAGTTGGTATGATAGGTGTTGTACATGCAACCAGACCAATAGACGCCATTCAAAGAATTATTGGAAGGGTTGAACTTGGAATGATCCCATCCATAGTAGACACAACCATATTTATTAATGAAGGACGAGTTGAAGCCATATTTGATATTAAACTCACAGTAAAGGTACCTACAGGTATGGTTGAAGCAGACCTTTCAAGACCTGTAATAGAAATCAGAGACTTTGAGACTGGTGATTTGGCTCACGAAGTTTATACTTATGGAGAACAGACAATTGTTATGGATGTGGGTGCAACAACATACGAAAAAACACCAATGCAGAAAATTGCTGAAAGAGAAATAATCAAAGAAATACATAACAGGATACCCGATGCAATAGTCGAAGTTAATATGAAATCTGATAAACGTGCAAATGTCTACATAGATGAAAAGAATATTGCTAAACTCATAGGTAAGAAAGGTAAGACCATAGATGAAGTTGAAAGGAAGATAGGTATAAGTATAGGTGTTGAACCCCTTGAGGTACAGGAAGTGGATGATATGTTTCCAGTTAACACCGAGATCTCAGGCAACTACGTTATTCTCAACTTCAGAAAAGATATGGTTGGCACTCCCTTTGATATTTTAGTCGAAGATGAATATTTGTTCACAGCTACAGTAGGCAAAAAAGGCACCATTAAGATTAAAAAGGACATTGAACTTGCAACCATCATACTAAAAGCCATGAAAAGGGACATACCCATATATGCACGGCTTCGAAACGAATAAAACACATCTGTTCATCAAAATATCACAGTCTTGTTAAACTATAGGTTGTAACCTAAATAAAATTCTGGAGATTATGTGAATGAATATCAGCGTATCAACACTTGCACTCTCACCAAAACCATTTGATAAGGTACTCGAATGTCTTGATGATAGGGGTTTGAAGTACTGTGAAGTCATAAATGAATACCCCTATGATTCCATTGCCAAGGATGTAGTTGATTCTTACAATATAAAAATTAGTGTACATTCACCATTGTCGGATATTAACATAGCATCCTATAATGAGGTAATAAGAAGATCCTCTGTATCTCAGATAAAAAATTCCATTGATCTTGCATCTTCAATGGAACCGGGTTTAGTTGTTGTACATCCTGGACAAATACCAATACTCGGGAAAAAATTTAGAAAAAAAATTCTTGCTATCAGTAAAGATTCCCTATTAGAATGTTCCAAATATGCCGAGGATAGGGGAGTTATGCTCTGTGTTGAAAACATGCCTGATATTGATGGATTGTTAGGTAAAGATATAAATGAACTTGACAAAATGGTTGAGGAGATAGGAGCATATATCACATTAGATGTTGGACATGCCAATAATATGGGATTTGAAATTTCAGAAATGCTCAAATCACCCCTTATAAAACATGTCCATCTTTCAGACAATGATGGAAGTTTCGACAACCATAACGCCATTGGAAGTGCTAATATTGACTTTAAATCTCTTTTTAAAGAACTCAATAATAGGGATTACAATGGTATTCTAGTTGTAGAGGTAAATGATCCTAAAGCAGTTACTGAAAGTTTAGACTACCTCAAAAATAATTTTAAAAATCTATTTTGAATATGGGTGTCGAAAAAATGTATTTATAACTTTTTTTAATATTTTTTGGAATTTTAAGATACATGAGATATATACTTCCTCAAAATTAATTCCAAGGTTAATAAACTTTAAATTAAAAACCTAAAACTATAGATATCTATCATCAAAGAGAAAATCCTATTTTTTATATATTATTTATAATATAGACTAAGATAGAAGAGAATTTTATTATTAAATAAAAAAATGAAGGGGATGTTTAGTTGAAAATTGCAATAATTGGTGGAACAGGAGACCAAGGACTTGGACTTGCATTGAGATTTGTAAAATCTGGTGAACATGTTATAGTGGGATCTAGAGATATTAAAAAGGCTGAAAATGCTGTTAAACTTATAAAAGATATGTTAAATGATGAAAATCTCCCTAATCTATCGGCAATGACCAATGAAGATGCAACAACTAATGGTGATATTGTTGTTTTGACTGTACCTCTTCAAGCACAGATGATAACACTCAAAAGCATTAAAGAATATGTTCAGGATAAAATCTTTGTGGATGCAACGGTTCCTCTTGAAGGATGTATAGGTGGTAAACCAACCAGATTTGTTGATCTCTGGGAAGGATCAGCAGCTGAAAGATCAGCAGCATTTCTAGGTAAAGATGTGCGGGTTGTATCTGCTTTCTGTAATCTGAGTGCTGCAAGTCTCACCAACATCAATGAAGATGTTGAATGTGATTGTCTGATTTCAGGTGATGACACCCAAGCCAACGCAATAGTAATGGAGCTTGCAGAAAAAATTTCCGGAGTTAGATCCATTGAATGTGGTCCCTTAGAAAATGCCAGGATTGTTGAGAAAATTACTCCTCTTTTAATCAATTTAAACATTCGTAATAGAATTAAACTTGCGGGTATTAGAATAACAGGACTTTGAATAGTACGTTAAACAAATGGAATAATTTAAAATCATTACTGGGTGAATCATGAATTCAGAATTATCAGGAGATCTAGTTATAATCAGGGAAGGAAATATCGCAAAGATCCATGAAAAAAGTCACTACGGAAATATGACAGAAGATGGACTTGAACTATCCCTTATAGAAGCACTTTATCTGATGGAGAAAGGAAAATTAGAAGTTAATATAGATTCAGATGATGTATCTATCGAGAAACTTATTAAACTCATACGGGGACAGGGCTCATTTACTAATTACATTGTTTTTAAGGATCTTCGTAACAGAGGATATATTGTTAAGACCGGTTTCAAGTATGGGTCAGAATTTAGGCTATATGAACGGGGTAAATCTCCTGGAGAGGGTCATTCAAACTATCTTGTAAAAGTGGCAAGTGAAAACAGTAAATTCATGATGTCTGACCTGTCAAGTTATGTTAGAGTTGCTCATGGTGTAAATAAAAAATTATTATTTGCTGTTGTAGATGATGAAAATGATATTACCTACTACAATGTTGAATGGACAAGACCCTAAATCCGGTGCTATATTTTCGTTTAATACAAATTTTAACATCTGAAATTTTAATAATAATAGCAAACCATTTAATAAAAGATTCAATTTAATAAATTTTTAATGTTTACAAAGGTGATTTAAATGATAGACCCGTGGAGTTCGGTGATTTTAGACTATGAAAAACTCATAGAACAATTTGGGATTAAACCCTTTTCAGATCTGCTAGACGACGTTGATAATCCTCCTATATTAATGAAAAGAGGAATAATATTCGGTCAAAGGGATTATGGTAGAATAATAAAAGCCATGAGGGAAAAAAGTAGATTTGCAGTTGTTACCGGTATGATGCCAAGTGGAAAAATGCATATAGGTCACAAGATGATCGTTGATCAGTTGATATGGTATCAGAAGCAAGGAGCAGACATATATATTCCAATAGCAGATATGGAATCATACTCTGCTAGAGGCATTGAATTTGAAGAATCTAGAAAACTTGCAATAACAGAGTATTTAACCAATTACATAGCACTGGGACTGGATTTTAAAAAGAAAAATATACACACCTATCTCCAATCGGAAAATAAAGCTGTACAAGATCTTGCCTATATATTAGGTCGTAAAGTTAATCTTAATGAAATGAAGTCAATATACGGATTTTCAGGATCAACCAACATATCACATTTATACGTTCCATTGGTACAAGTTGCTGATATATTACACCCTCAGTTAGAGGAATTTGGAGGTCCTAAACCCACAGTTGTTCCTGTAGGTCCGGATCAAGATCCACATATAAGACTCACTCGTGATATTGCGGAACGTTTCAAAAACAAATATAAATTCATTGCTCCTTCATCAACTTATCATAGATTTATCACAGGTTTGACAGGAGATAAAATGTCAAGCAGTAAACCAAAAACTGCCATATTTTTAAGTGACAGTCCAGAAATGGCTGAAAAGAAGGTTAAATCTGCAAAAACTGGTGGGAGAGAAAGTTTAGAAGATCAACGTCAATTGGGAGGTATTCCCGAAGATTGTGTTGTATATGAAATGCTCCTCTACCATCTTGTTAGTTCAGATGCCGAGTTAAAAGAGATTTACCATGATTGTAAACAAGGCACAATTATGTGTGGTGAATGTAAGAACATTGCATCAGGTATGATGAGAAAATTTTTCCAAAAATTATCAAAAAAGAGGATTATTGCAGAAGATGATGCAAGGAAGATTTTAAATAGAAACTAGATAAATAAATATTGAATAAAAATAATTGGTAATTTAAAAAACATCACTTATTGAAAGTAAGCTGTATGATAGGGGAAGAGTGTAAATGCTGAAAAAAGAGAAGTATGATGGATTTTTTGGAGGACTATACAGACGAAATGAAATATATTTATTGCTTTCAACTGCAATATTATTAATTTCAGTACTCTTAGGTTATGCATTTGCTGGATTGTTAAGCCCTTTTTTTGCTGGAATGTTAGGTGGTTTGAAAAATAATGCTGTTCAAGGGCAAATACAACTCCAAACTCTTCCCATATTCGAAAAAAATCTTGATATCATTCTTATTATTTATATTGGAGGAGTACTTTTTGGTGTTGGTACTGCTATTTATCTCATTTTTAATGGTATATTTAATGGATATGCAGCAACCCAATTTCCTCTTGGAAATTATATTTTGTATAATATCCCTTATGGTATTCCTGAGCTTATTGGTATTATCATATCTGGTGCAGCTGGATTCAGACTTGCCAGCTGTATTTACCATATCTTCAATGGATTAACACATATGAGATCAGACATTTCCCAAACCAATCAGTTCAAATATATAATAGAAATGAACATGGACGAGTTCTGGGAATCAGTCAAATTGATGGTTATAGCTATTGTATTTTTACTTATAGCAGCATTTTTAGAGGCCAATCTTAGTGTTGCATGGGCAAACTATATTAAATTTGCAATCTAAAAGAACAAGTCTATTAAATATAATAATTTTAAGGTATTGATACCCATTTAAAACAGAGTTTTATATTGTTAAAAAGTTTGAATTTATTAGATGATTTTATAAATATTAAAAATTTAACAAGGTGATACCATGATGAAGTGCATATCCTGTGGAGAACAATACGCTCTTGATGAAATAATTTACACTTGTAAAAAATGCGGATCTACCTTAGAAGTAGTTTGCAGACCCGATGTTNNGATGTTTCGAAGGATATTTTTAACTGCAGAAAATCTACCATGTGGAAGTACAAGGAGTTTATGCCAGTTGACGAATCAAAGATTGTTAGTCTTGAAGAGGGTGGAACACCATTCTGTAAGTGTCAGAAACTTGGAGATAAACTTGGAATAGAACTTCATGTTAAAGTTGAGGGTTCCAATCCAACAGGAAGCTTTAAAGATAGGGGCATGAGTGTTGGAATAACTAAAGCAGTTGAACTTGGAGTTAATACTGTTGGATGTGCATCAACAGGAAACACCTCCGCATCGTTAGCAGCTTACGCTGCTAGAGCAGGCAAACGCTGCATAGTACTGTTACCATCTGGAAAAGTAGCATTAGGTAAACTTGCACAGGCAATGTTCCATGGTGCTGAAGTTTTATCTGTAAATGGTAACTTTGATGAAGCATTAGAAACAATTACTGCTCTAGCACTTGAAGGGGAGTTATACCTTTTAAATTCAGTGAATC
>PMGM01000054.1 GCA_003158115.1 Methanobacterium sp. | reverse complement strand
GATGGTTCATAAAATAAATTACCTAAAAGTTTTCCTTCCATCACATGACAGGTCTCCAATGATCTAGCAATGGGTTCCATTTTCTCAGCTAATTTTAATATTTCAATTATATCCTTTTTACTAAAATCTCGTATGGATATGATATCTTTTTGAGTAAAAGTCATATTTACACCCATATTAAATTAATTATATATTATAATTATTATTAGGAGCTGGTGATTAAATTTTCCTAAGGATTTTTAAGTTCAATTTCAAATTAAAATAATAAATTTTATCACTTACTAACATTTTTTTTCATAGAAAACGCGCAAAAGTAAGATAACCAGTATGACCAACCATTCTAGTTTTGGGTCGTGTTCCTTTAGCTTTAACTTCAATCTCTCTTAAAATACATTCTATACTTTTTAAATTTGAGAATCCAAATTTTTTAAGTTTTCGAGCTATTGCAACTGGTTCAGATGAATTATCAAACACAGTTTTAAGTGGAGTGTAGGTTTCCCGTTTTCCTGATTTACCAGATACTGCTTCACCATTTTTAATATCTATTACAGGTATTATCATCAGTTTCATCCCAATGTTCTTTACCAAGATTAATGAAAAGTAAAAAAAATCATAAAATCAATACAAATAATATTCTAAATAAAAAAAAATTCTTAATTATCTGCAAGATAGTCATCTATCTCTTCAATTGCATGTGCTGCAGCTTCATCTGCAATCTTTTTATCGGCTTGAGATAAAGGGTCGAATTGGATGTCAATTAGTATATTAACATCCAATCCGGTATGATAATCAAGTGTTACCTTTATATCGAGATCTGTAACTTCTTTTTTCGAAACCTTTGAATAGATAAAATTCTCTGCAGATTTAGATGCTAATTCAGAAATTTCATCAAGTTCTTGGTCTGAAAGTTTCCTCAATTACCTAACCCCGGTGGCGCACCAGATCCTTGCATAGCTTCTTGAATGGAAGACTGCATTTCCTGGAGTTTTGCCATTATACGTTCTTCTTGGCGGTTAACAGTTTTTTCACGAAGTTTGAGAGTTTCGATTTTATCTTCGAGTTCAACTGTTACTTCATCTTTATCAACTTTTATAAGAAGATTTCCTGCAGTTTTGTAAACTTCTGAGTCTCCTTCAACTTTATTAAGTTCTTCAAGTGCCTTTTCTGCTTCTTTAATCTGCATATCAACGCTCTGTTTCTGCACAGTAATAGCCTGAGCTTGTTGTTGTGCTTGTTGGAATTGTGCTATTTGATGTTGGATATTTTTAGGAAGTTCCATTTTATCACCTCATTAAACCTTTAAATGTTCAAAAAATTTTTTTATTTAAAAATATTTTTAATAAATTATTATTAATTAAAATATTCATTTTTAAGATTTATAACTTCTTTTGAGAGTTTTATCCATCTTAAATAAGAATTTAAAGATGCTCTAAATGATGCAGTATCTTTAGCTGTAATAGTTATCTTCAAAGTGTTATCATGAATATCAATACTTACCGTTGTTCTATCAGATGGAGATCCATTTATTTCGGGTTTAATTGATCCTAAAACAATTTCTGCTTCTTGTGAATTATCAAATTCGATCTCAAGTTCTGTTTTGACACTTTCAAGAAATTTAGGATCATTGATATGTTCCAAACTTATGGCCTCCAATCTTTAACAAAAATTTTAGGCCCAGTTTCAATACCATTACTACCATAAAATTCTATCAGAGCTTTGTCTTTCCCTTCAGCTCTTTTTAGTGTCATAAGATTTTCTAGTGGAGATCCCTCTTTTAACTGGGGTATATCGAGTATATTCCCCATCTGATCCAATTCAGGTACTTCTGAATATAATTTGAGGTCTTCAGATTTTACTCGGCTCTTTGAGTTTGCATTGGAATTTGGAATTCCAACTGTAACTTCTATTGATAGGTCTATTTCACCTTTTGCATCTAGAAATTCTATTCTACTAGGATTTCCCTTCATCTCTGATATTACTGCTATCTCATTGTATCCGAGTTCTGAAGATTTTATAAGAACGTCACGAATACTCATTTTTCCCCTGTTTATATAACTCGAATTTAAGACCCTTACAATACTTTTACAGAAGGATCGTGTTCGTTGAGAGGGTTTCCTTGACGTAGTTATCAACATCTTTATGGATTATTTTGCTTTAATACTTCGCTTTACAGGTGGTATTTCCTTGAAAAGGATCCTATATCTGCAACTTGGACATTTAGATTCTGTATAACCCTTAATATCAACTAGAGTACCGCATTTTCCGCATTTATACAATTTATAAACCTCCAACTATCCTTTTAATGTTTCTTGCAGCTGTTTTACCCATAGGGGTTGTTGGAAGGTATGCTCCGCCAGTAAATACGTTTCCACATTTTCTGCATTTCCATATTCCTGCTGAAACCCTGCGTACTGCGGGTCTATCACACTGAGGACAAACATGATCCCTTTTCATGTTTTCTTCTACTGCTTTAACTGTCCTTTTGGCCTTTCTACCATATCTTGCACCGAATCTTCCGGTTATACCTACTTTCTTTGTTCTTGCCATTTTATATCACCTAGATTATTTTGATTATCTTTTGAATATTATTTTTATATGAAATTATTCATGGAAAAAAATTTAATGAAAATTTCAATTTATTGAATGTTCAGATCATTGAATTTGAATAGCACTAGTTATAAATGCATCTATGGAAGATGTGTTCGAAGTTCTGCAGTTTTCATCTTTGCAATTGAAACAACTTTCAATATCTCTTCCCTGTCTAAAGGTTGTGCTCCACCCTTTTGCATAGCACATATATTACCTTCTTCTGTCATGCCAATAGATAGACGTGCACCCATTATTTCCTCTTCTTCAAGGGATGGATCGATTATTAGTTCACCATCAATCTTTGCAAATGTACACATGAGGGCTTTTTCATTGATAGGAAGTGGTATCATATTTTCATAGTCTAATACGATCTCATCATTTTCAATCTTTGTTGTTGGTATTTTAGTGTTCATGAGTGCTGCAACACTTCCAAGTACTGCGGCATCCATCAAATTACCGTCATAGTCAATTACATGAAGATCTAAAAATACCATCCATACCTTTTCACCCTCGACTATGCAAAGTTTTTCAAGGTCTACAACCTTTCCTTCTCTTATACATCTGTCGGTGACTCTTGAAAGCTCAACTGAATTTTCATCTGGTGGCCCAGATTCAAAATTTGGTGCAGCCATTGGTAAAAGTTCGGTGTTGGTCATGAGAACTCCAACGTTAGGTGTGTCGGCAAAAGGTGTTCCTATTTGTGGTTTTGTACCGATAACTATCTGGGTTTTACCTATTTTTACCCTTGCTGATCCTTCTGCTTTCTCAATGACACCAGTTTCAAGTGATATTTCTCTGTATTCATCAAATGCTCTACCATCTGTTCTTTCACCATTTTTAACCAGATTGGTTACACTTTCTTTTATGATCTCTGGAACTATATGAACCATATTACTCACCATACCTGTTTTTTATGGCTTTTTTCTGTTCTTCATTAATCTTCTTGCAACCACCTATTGCAAGATCTAAGGCCTTTCCAAATTCTTCCTCAGTAAGGTCTCCGTCCATCTGGAGAAGTGTTATTTCGCCTGTTCTTGGCATCATTGCAATAGGAAGATCTGCTTCACCCTCTTTATCTTCTACTTCAGATAGGTCTAAAACCACGTTGCCATCTGATTTTCCTGCTGCACAAGCAACTACCATATCCCTCATTGGGATACCTGCATCTGCAAGAGCAACGGAAGCTGCGGTTATTCCTGCACATCTTGTTCCGCCTTCTGCTTCAAGAACTTCTATATAAACATCTATTGTTGAACGTGGAAATTTTTCAAGGAATACTGCAGGAGATAATGCATCTGATGTTATTTTGGATATTTCCACAGATCTTCTATCTGGTCCTGGTCTTTTTCGGTCATCAACAGAAAATGGTGCCATATTGTATTTACACCTCAAAACAGCCCTGTTAGGTTGCATTAAACGTCTAACAAAAAGCTCTCTCGGACCATAAACGGCTGCGAGGACTTTGTTACCACCCATTTCAAGATAAGCTGATCCGTCTGCCCTTTCAAGTACTCCTGCCTCTATTTTTAAATTTCTTAATTCATCAAAAGCCCTTTTATCGGCTCTTGCACTGGTTTCTGTACCGGTGTTTAGATTGGTATTGGTTATAATGATAATCACCCCTTATTTCGATTAATCAATTTCATCCTCTTTACTTTCTTCCTTTTCTTCCGGTGGTTCAAATTCCTCAAGCTCGTCGGATTCTTCGGATATCTCAATAATTTCAGTTATCTCTACTTCTTCTGACATTTCGAGTTCGTCAGATTCATCAACTGGTCCAGGTTCTCCTAATTCATATTCCGTTTCTTCAGGTTCTATGCCTAAAAGTTTTGCTAGCATATTCCTAACGCGGTCAGTTAATCCTGATGTGTGGGCCTGATCTTCAATCATGTTAATGACTTTTTCAGCAACCCGTTCCATTGAAGGTTCTCCCTTAACCCATACCACACCGTTTTGTCCAACTATAACTTCACAGTGGGTTTGATCCTTGATCATGTTAATCATGGAACCCTTTTTACCTATCAGTCTCGGAACTTTGGTTGGTGTAATGTTAATCAGGATTCCTCCCCTGAATTTTCCCAGCCCCCTTCCTTTGAGACCCAGTTTAACCTTTTTTACCTCATCAACATCGACTACTCTTAAAAATAATACATCACCGACATCAAAAGTTCTGTTAAGTTCCCTTTTTTCTTTTCCAAAAACATCTGAAGCTGGTAAAAATCCGGAGTAAGGAGAGTTTATATCAAGGTTCCACATTGAGAATCTTATGTCAGTAACTTCTCCAATAACCACATCTCCTCTTTTTGGAATGTACTTGCTTTGTAAGGGTATTACACTTATCTTTTTATCTCTTATGGCTACAAGACCTACAAGAGATGAACACACCTTATCATTTTCCTTGAAAGTTCCTCTTCCGGAGTGATATTCTTCATCTGCAAGAATATCTCCGGGAATTACAATTTCTTTATCCTCTACAAATATCACATTCTGCCTCCTTTACTGGAATGCCAAAAAAATGAAAGTAGTTTGATCAATAAATCAGAGCAGCTTAGTCTCTACTTGACCTCTTGTAAGCTCGTTGAGTTTCTGGTAGAAGCTTTCTTGCATACCTCCAGGTATCTCAACAACCGCAACCCATGACCCATCTTGTTGCCATTCTTCTTTGGTTGTTTTTCCAAATTCAGGTATTGCACCGTAAACTTTTCCTGAGAAGTCACCAGGAACTTTTATTACTACCCGCACTTTCTCAAATCTTATGGGTATTTTAGTCCTTATGGCTTTTAATGTAGTATTAACTTGTTCATCAACACTTTTAAAAGGATCAATACGAACTTTAGCTTCTTCCATGGCTATTTCTATTCTTCTAGCAGGATGTGGAAGTTTGGTTTGGGGATTTATAGCTTCCCGTGTTATGGTTGCAATAACTTTTAAACGCTTCTCTTCCTGCATTTCTTTTCTTTGTTGGGCTGTCAATTGTATTTGGCCCTTATGCATAATAGCCGATGCAACTTCGAGATGATCTATTGTGTTGAATGCCTTCAGCATTGATTCTTCAGATGCTTTATCACCCTTCTTTGCATCTTTAAATATTTCTTCTACTGCAAGGATATCTTCAACATTGATAGATTCTCCTCTCTTAAAATCTGAAGCGAGGTCCGGATCCACCAGGATTTCGAAGTGTTCCCCAAAGTATTCCAAGCGTGCTGTAACTGCATCTTCAAGGTTTACCATGTTTAGTCCTCTTCCTCCTCCTTGGATTTTCTTATGAGGAGTTCTTCAACATGTTCTGTAATTTCTTCATCGGGTAATTTTCTAAATTTCTTATCTTTAGCATCAATAACTGCAATTTCAGCGCTAGCAACTGTGGTTTTACCTTCTGTAGCTTCATAGACTGCATCTAAAGCTAGTTCAATTGCTTCATCAAGTTTTATATTTTCTTGATACTTCTTCTCAAATTCATCCATTGCAATCTGTCTTCCAGCACCTATGGCAGTAGCTTTGTATTCAATTAAAGCTCCACTAGGATCTGTTTCGAATAGTTTACATCCGGTTTCATTTACTCCACCAATTATTAGAGCCGAACCAAATGGCCTTACTCCTCCATGCTGAGTGTACATCTGTTTCATATCACATATCTTCTTGGCCAAACCTTCTACACGTATTGGCTCGTTATATGTAATCTTGTTGATCTGGGATTCCATTCTAGCCTTTTCAACTAGTGCCCTTGCATCAGCTACTAATCCTGAGGTTGCTGCTCCTATGTGCTCATCGATCTGGAATATTTTTTCTATTGATTTGGGTTCTACCAGCTTGCTTGTAGGTCTTTTATCGACCACTAACACAATGCCCCCAACTGATTTAACACCTAATGAAGTTGTACCTCTTTTTACAGCTTCTCTCGCATATTCAACCTGAAATAACCTTCCATCAGGACTAAATACAGTTATAGCCCTATCGTATCCTGCTCCTTGAAACGGTTGCATACATATACCTCTCTAAAAGTTTTTCTGAAAGAAATGAATTATAATCTTAAAATAATTCTCAGCTTGTTAACTTGTTTACAAACTATTATTCTATTATTTCATCTTATTCTTATAGTTTAATAAAGTTTTTTGTTGCAGATTTAATGGTCCCTGAAATTCCAAGTGTATGGAAAACAACTGGTTTACCTCTGAAGTTAGTTATAGTAGGTATAACTGCCCTTACAGAATCTATTTCTTCCCTTCTACAGCGTAAAATTCCTTTCATTCTATGTTCTTGGACATTATTAGTTGTGCATCTCCATAACTTCACTACCCACAATTCGAAATTGCCTGTACCGCATGCTCCGTAAAGATACAATGAACCGTCTAACATCATGGATATAATGTCTTCACGGCCCAGTGACACAGAGGATGTTACTTCAAAGGCTATATATCTTTTTTTATCCCTAATGGTTGGGGGAAGTATCTTGAGCTTTTGGATCATTTAAATCAGCATATTTATTTTTAATAATAAAATTTGAAAATCGTTAATAAAATATTTTTAATAAATTTTGTAATATTAATCATTCCATGATTCTTACACCATCTACAACAAAATTATCCCTTAAATCATTGATTTCTATAATTTCTTGTGGAATCTTGGAAATTGCATCGAATGATTCCTCAAAGGACATTTGAAAGCTTTTTGATAATGCTGTAATGTCTTGAGGGGTTATAAGATCATATTTAAAGCTAGCACTGCTTGTTATAATTAATGGAAATTTAAATTTCCTTTGTAATTCAACTATGTGCCTAAATTGACTTAAAACCCTATAACGATATCTTAAATTAGTTTTAAGAAGAATTTTTAGATTTATTTCAATTGCAACAGAATTTTCTGCTGCTTTCCTTGCTAGAACGTGGTTTATTCCACTATCTCTCCTGGATCTGTTGGGTTGTGAAAGAATATCTACCCTTTTATCCTCACATGCAGCCCTGTTTACCTTCAGGTCACCACCACGAACAATCAAGATATCTGCTTTTTTTCGGGATTTTTGAACCTTTTTTCTGAGGTCTTCTGGATGTTTACAGGAGATTTCTGCACATTTTTTTAGTATAATGTTAGAATTTGCTTTAAGAATATCAAACTGTTTTAAAAAGTCTGAATTAAAATCTTCAAAATAGCGTGTTAAACCTATTCCAGAATATCCAAGCCTTTCTGCTTCTTTAATTACTTCTTCATCACCATGAAAGTGCAGATCAAAGAACATACTATTGGAAAAATTGTAATTACTCGAATAATTTCCTTGCAATTTCTATTGCCACCTTTTTTTTCGCTGGATAGGCTGCTATCTTAATTTTTAAATGGATAGAATCTCCGTGATCAACAACTTTTAGATCGCCTAAATAGGCTCTTTGTTTGTCAAATCGCAAGAATAAATTTCCATTTTCTTCAATCTTATCTTCTAATCTGTTTAAAATTCTTTTACGAGAATAGACATTTAATGTGGATAATTTTTTAACAAAATCTTTTATTTCACTTTTTTTATCGATCTTGTTACTTAAAATCAAAACAGGATTTTTATAATAGCCCTCGGTATCTTCAATGTGAGGGAAAGAATTGGGAAAAAGTGTTTTAATTGATTCTAACACTTTTTCCTTATTTTCTGTTCCATAAACAAATGCCCGATATGAGATGTTATGGATCATACCTTATCGTACCTTTTCGGCCCCTTTACCTTTAACTCGAAGTCCCCTTGATTTCCTACCTTCACTTGTAAGTCCTCTAAACACCCTGTTGGTGTGTTGATTTTCACAGATCCAGTTAATCTTAGGATCGTTCTTTATTGATGGATGGTTAGGGTCTACAAGAATTACTTCGTAGAATTTAAATTTACCATCTTCCCAGAGCCAATATGAATTTAAGATTTCGAGATTCGGGAATTTCCTTGCTACCCTTTCCTCTGCTATTCTTTGGATGGATTTTTTCATGGTAATCTTTTTAATACCCTGACGTTTAGGTTTCCTTCCTGCTGTGAATCTAGATTTTCGTAATCCACCTCTACGAACACGAGTTCTAACAACAACATAGCCTTTTTTGGCTTTGTAACCTAATGATCTTGCTCTATCGATCCTTGTAGGTCGATCTACCCTAATTATTACACTTTCTCTTCTCCAGACAGGAGTTCGAGTGCGCATTAGTTCTTTAACGTAAGATTCATCAGGATTTTTCCATGCGTCTCTTATATATTTATACATTAATTTAACACCTCTTTGTTCAGCTTGCGCCACATCCATGGGATAATATCCCAAAAAAAGTTGTAAATAACTTCTATGTAAAGCAATCAAGTTTTAGATAACATATTTAAATCACCAAAATTGGCGGTGATCAATGTTGATCAACTTCCTTTAAAAAGATTACTATAAAATAATAAATTAATGAATTTCTATTGTTAAATAAAGAGTGAAATTATGTCCATACTTTTTTATGATATCCACCAAAAAAAATGAAAAATCTAAAAGTATTTACTCTTTTATATTGTAAAGTGCATTTATGCCCTTTGTAAATGCAGGTTTACCTGATAACAAGAGTACAACCCTTAAAACATCCACAACTTCATCTTTAGTTATATCCAGTTCTTTCATTCCACTTAAGATCTGTTTTTTTACTGCCCTATCATCTGATGCAGCTGCGGCAATACCTATGGCTATGAGCTTTTGGGTTTTATAGTCTAATGATTTTCCGGTGTAACAAACATCATTTAACTTGATACTCACATCGTAAATATCGTGATAGTCTTCTTTGACATTTTTCATACCCTTACTAAAAAATACTTCTTCCTTCACAATTATCACCTCATTAGTTGATAATACTCTATTATAATATTATATACTTCAGTTTATATAAACTTAACTTAAGATGTTAATTAGATGATAAAGTCATTACAAAGGTCCTTTATTCTCCCTTCCTTCCCTCATCCCCATTCCAGCCTCTCTTCTAAATTTTTCGGGTTTGAAGACCATTTTAACTACATTATCAGCATGTTGTCTTGCACGATTTTCAGCCAACATTTTAAGGTCCTTTTCATCTCTACCTTCATCTTCATGGACAAAAACCTCTATTATATGGGTGTTGGTCATCAGCTGAGCTTGTATTAATCCAGATGATGCTTCATGAGCACATACTTTATCAATATCCTCAGGACCCGGCATTCCAAATGCCATGACTAACTCACATCCCTCTTCTTCAATAAGCTTCTTCGATGCTACAGGCAGATCCTTGACTCCAGGTACTGTACGCCTAATAAAGGTAATATTAGATACTTGACCTTTTATTTCATCCATTGCAGCATCTGCCATGTCAAATCTTGCAAATGTAGTTTCAGCTATCCCTATTTTCATTTCAATCACCATTAAGTGAATATTTAATAAATTACAGATCAAAAATACCATATAAATAAATTTAATGTATAATATTAAATTCTGCCCTAATTTTCAAGTAGTATAAATGTAGAAAAATGTTCTGGTAGTGTTAAAAAAATAAAAAATAAAAGTTTTTTGTTTACCCTTTAAAGTCCAAACGATTTCTTTAAAAGTTCAACGTTGACTGCACCGGCCCTAAACATTTCACCAGTCCTAAGATCATTGATAACTACTTCTGCAGGTGCAAACATTCCCTTATCTATTTTGTAGAAATCAAATTCAGCTTCTTTAAATACATCATAGAAAGGTTTTCCATATCCTTCAGATGAAGATGAGGGTAACTGTTCAGCTAAAGATTTTATATCGTCTCCTTCCTCTGATTCAATATAATAATAAGTTCTACCTCCGAATAAAACTGCATCGTTGGTTTTACCCATTGCTTTAAGTCCATCAGGATCAACTGGTGCTATTGGTGCAATGCCTGCTGCATGTTTAACCTTGTTTACATCGAATTTCAAAAATTCAAGCATCTTGTAAGTACCGTTTTCAACAACTCTTCCAGCTATCTGTATAGAACCAACAAGTGAAGATGTCGGTGCAACTAGCAAGTAAACATTTTCAACTGAAACACCACAATCAGAGGCAATAGAATCTGCTACTTCATCACCAGGCAGCTTGTCAGCTTCGAGGGTGAGTATGGCTATATCAGCATCATCTTTATATCCAATTTCCTTGTAGGTTTCTGCTGGTTTTAAAGCTAAAGCCCGTGCGGGTCCTGAACCAAGAGCAAAAAAATCACCAACACTAACTGACCATCCGGCTTTCTGAGCTCCTAACGTGGATATTGAAGGGAAATCAGTTTTTATTTTAACAGAAGGTATTGCAAAGTTTTTGGAAAGGTCTCCTGGTATAGATATTCCCACATCTGCAAGTCCACCTAGACATATCTTGGTGTAAAGTTCACCAGCCTTAAAACTACCTGAAACGTTAACACCACAGTCTAAAACTGTTGCACCATTTTCAAGTTTTGAAACTGCGATGTTGAGTTCTTCTTCGTTTTCGATCATTTGATCTACTGTTTTTTTTGCTTCGAGATTGACACTTAACATTATTTCACCTTTTTTATGATTAAAATAACTTTAATTCTAAACTAATACTTTAACTCTTTAAATATGTAGTAATAGATAATTTCATGATAATTTTATTTATATTACCATGTAAAATATTCTTTCATTCATAATAGGGACATGTTAAAAATTCAGGTACAACATATATAAAAAAACTGAATTGAGTAGAAGTTGTTAAACTCTTCCAGCCTCGTCAAAGTTAACTTCATATATGTGGGCACTAATTGAATGTATGGTTAACATACCAATTTCTGATCCTACTTCTCCTGCAACGTAACGGGCAAGATTAGAAAGTCCTACTGCATTGGGGAACCATGCACCATATATATCATGAGATCGCCATAATCCGGTTGTATTGAGCTTTCCATCCCTTATTTTAAAATCTACAAGCATCATACACGGTACTTCATCGTTCTTAGTATCTACAGTTGGATCCCAAGTTATGGAAATAGCCCTTCTTGATTCTTTAAAATTATTAAGTCTTCCAATGGCCTCTTGTATTTGATCTATACCATCAAAATGAGCTCTTAATCTATTACCATATGTGTAAATGAAACCCTGTTTATCACTACTTAAAAATTGTTCAGAATACTTATCAAGCTTTTCACCAGTCCAAAAGTAACCCTTTGGAGATTCTGAATCCATAGGATTTTTAATGTTAACCATAGTGTTTAGGATTTCCTTGGTTACAGAACCACGTTCATCTGTTATTTCAACGCCATCCTTCATAATTCTTTTTACAAGCGATTCCCATCCATTCTTGATTGTAGGAACCTTTAACATCAAAACCATCCAACAGCCTCCGTCATCTTTTTAAGTTTAAGCAGTGCCACATCCCTTGAAAGCATTCTCATACCACAATCGGGATCCAACATAATATTCTCCTCACCAACAATATCTACTCCTTTTTTTATGAGGTTAACTACATGATCCAACTCATCAACATCTTCAACTTTAGTATCTATACATCCAAAACCTATTTTCTTGGAACCGCCATATTCTTGTTCTAGAGCTTTTATGTTATTTGGTAATCCTGCAAATTCACAATCTATTATTTGAACTGAAAATTTTAAAATATCCTTAAAAATATCTCCAATATCCCCACAAACATGCATAGAAACAGGAATACTTAAATTATCTGTAATAATTTTTATAGCATTTTTAGCTGTTTTTAAATCAGCTACGCCTGTTGATAGGTATGGTTCGTCTATTTGGATAATAGCTGCCCCAGCTTCCTGTAATGAATATGCTTCCCTTTTAAGTGCCATAGCCATATCCATAATTATTTTTTCCTTTTTATCCCTGTTATAAAATCCTTCAACCCTCGATGATAAAACAAGGGTTGTTGGCCCTGTAATAATCCCTTTTACACCTTTGAAATTTTTGTTAAAATTATTTCCAACCAATAGATTAATATCCAATTTAGTTGAATCTAAAAAGTCACTGGATGTTTTTTGGGCTGTTTTTATGGCATGTTTAAGATCATTTCCTCCTAAAGAATGATTTGCAGGTTTAATTTTATCAAATATCTTAGAAGTGTTATCTTTGAATACCATACCGGGTAAATGTCTTGCAAATACTTCTATCATATCTCCTCTGATTTGACCATCAGAAATAATATCCACGCCTGCAGTTACTTGGTCTTTAACAGCCAATTCTAAAAGTGGAATGTATGGATCGTAAACCCCTAAAAAATTAGATATTTTGGAACTTATAGACTCAGGAACACATGGATCTGATACAGGATAACTTCCAACTACTGTTGTTAACATGATAAATATCCTAAATTATTATTGATTGATAAAAATAATACCACTTAAATATCTGTGATTCTTATTTCTTAAGTGGATTTACAGATATAGCCTTAACTTTATCTATCTCTTCTTTTTCAACTGGCAACTCTACAACAGCAGTCCCATGACAAGGTTTGGTGTAAGGTAGTGTTATTTTAGATTGTGCTTCATCAATACCTATTGGAATAGGTGGTATTCCAATTATTCTTGCACCTAACACCTTTGCTCCGGGTTTGACATATAATATTTTAGGTGCATGGTTTTCAATTACAGTTTTAGCTTCCTTGAAACCTGCATTGGATATTAGTATTTCATAATCTTCAGATTGTTGTAGATGTAATTCTAGACAGAAAGACATTTTTAATCCTCCAATTCTTTAAATGCTTTGTCAATTTTAACTCTTAATGGTGTGGGATTGTGATAAGCCCTTGCAGATATTAAGGTAGCATCAGTATTCTCTGTTAAATCATTTAAAAATTTCTCTAACAGTTCAGCATCCTTTTCAAATACTATTGCAAAGGATTTTATATTTAAAATATGATAAAATGTCACAAAATAAGATACAGCCGCATCTTTATGTACAAATCCTACAAGTAAATCATATTCTTTTTCTTCTAGATTTTCCAGACATTTCTCAAGATCTACCTTTTTTTGTACATAAAATTCCTCAGAATCTGAAACCTCTAGAAGTTTGGCTGCAGAAGGAGTACTTGCAACTGTCACATCAAAACCCATTTTTGTAAGTTTATGTGCTGTATAAAGTGCGAGGGGTGTTTGAGAAGGTGATTCTGGGCACCCTAATAATATCAAAACTTTTTCCATTGTATTTTCCTCCAAATCTTTCATTGAAATGAAATTGATCTTAATTTATTTATATTATCAAATATTGATTGGGTAACATATAAAAAAAGTGATCATGCAATAAAAGTTTTATAAACATCTTAGATTCGAATCATGCCCTAAAATATTCATATCAATTAATAGATTTGTAAAAAACAATTTTATCTTCAGCAGGCCCATCATAATCCAGGAATACATTAATATCATCAATTACAACTGTTTCGTCAGAATGTAAAGATAAAAAACCCATTTTATTATAAAAATTGATAGCAGTTTTGTTTGAGGGTTTGCAGACTAAAAAAACNNCAATTCAATGAGTATACAATACTAATAAACTCTTTTACAAGATTTGAAGCCATATTTTGTCTCTATAACTCTTTTTCAATGCATAAAAGATGGATATATGCATTTTCATTATTTTCTTGCGATATAAATCCAATTAGGAAACCCTTTATATTTTTATTGTCTTCTAAAACTAGTGAAGTATTTTTAAAGAACTTAGTGAAGATATGGTAAATTGCTTTCCTCTCATTTATCATTAGATCACATTTCTCTCCTATTTGGGATATTTTCATAAAATCCTCTTCAAAAACATTTCTTATTCTAAAATTAGTCAAAAACTCAACTCCTGAATTTTGTTATGAATATCATATAATTCACTAACTTTAAATAACACAAAGACAATGTTAGATATGCGGGCTGGTAGCTCAGGTGGTAGAGTGTCGCCTTGGCAT
>PMGM01000068.1 GCA_003158115.1 Methanobacterium sp. | reverse complement strand
ATGGATAATTGTTTTATTTTCAATTACAAAATTCCCCCATAAAATCTTTTTTTATTATTTATTCAAATCTTCTTTTATCAATAACTCTTACTGCTTTTCCTTCACTTCTAGGTAATGTTTTAGGCTCCACTAGAGTTACATTAACCCTTAATCCAATTTCATTATGAATATAATTTTCAATTTTCTTCTTAATACCAACTAATTCTTTAATTTCATCAGAGAAGATATCAGATGATGCTTCCACCAAAACCTCCAGTTCATCTAAGTGATGAGGACGAGTAGCAATAATCTGGTAGTGAGGCTCTAATCCATCCATCTTCAAGAGAGCCTTCTCTATCTGGCTTGGAAATACGGCCACACCTCTAATTTTAAGCATATCATCTGTACGGCCTGTAACTCGATCCATTTTAACTAGGTTTCTTCCACAGCCACATTTGCCCCTCTTAAGAAGGGTGATGTCTTTAGTTCTAAAACGAATTAATGGGGTTCCCTCACGTGTTAATGTTGTTAAAACTAATTCTCCCCTATTGCCTTCGGGTAATGTTTCAAGTGTTTCAGAATCAATTATTTCTGGATAAAAATGATCTTCAAAAAGATGTAATCCGTCTTGTACACTACATTCCAAACCTACTCCTGGTCCCATTATTTCTGTGAGGCCATAAATATTATATGCAGGTGCATTAAATCGTTTTTCAATCTCTTGGCGCATTTCTTCAGTCCACATCTCGGCACCAAAGCCAATGGCTTTAAAATCAAGATCTTTTATATCTACTCCCTCCTCTTCCAATTCTTCTGCAAGATAAAGTCCATAAGAGGGGGTGAAAATCATTACAGTTGTTCCAAAGTCCTGCATAATTTCAATCTGTCGTTTTGTCTGTCCAGTTGATATTGGAATAACTGTGGCACCAATTTTCTGAGCTCCATAGTGCACTCCAAAACCGCCTGTAAATAATCCATATCCATGTGTATTTTGAATGATATCTTCATCTGTTACTCCAGCCATGGATAAGCCTCTTGCCATTACTTCGCTCCAGATTTCAATATCGCCCCTAGTGTATCCTGATACTGTTGGTTTTCCTGTTGTTCCTGATGAAGTGTGTACCTCTACTATTTGCTTTCTTGGGACTGCGAACATTTCAAATGGATACGCATCTCTTAGATCATCTTTGGTTGTGAAAGGAAGTTTTTCAATGTCTTTAAGAGTATTAATATCATCAGGGGTTATGTTCAACTCATTAAAACGTTTACGATAATAGGGTACATTATCATAAGCATTTTTAACGGCAGATTTCAATCTTTTAAGCTGTAAATCTTTTCTATCATCATCAGACATGCATTCTGCTTCTTTATTCCAGATCATTTTATCCCTCAGTATAAATGTCAAAATTATTATAGGTACATTCAGTATTAAATGAATTTTATTATCAAAATATTCATGTTTAATTTAATGGAATGATTTATAAAAGTTGGCATATTCCATTATCTTGAATTCTTTTTTGTATATCTTTTAATTTCTATCTATTTTTTACACATTTTATCATGAAAGTGTTCAATGTTATTTATACTTAAATGAGGTGATGTATATGGAAATTTGTTTAGACACAAAACATGTTAATATTGGAATATGAAGCTCTTTCTAGTTTATGTGCTCTGATTTTCAGGAGATTGAAGTTATGCTTAATTTGTCCAGATAAAAAATTAAATAAAGGAAAATTTTATTATCGCATTTTAAATAGTCGAAAGAGTTTTAAACCTTCATAACGCTTGTGGATATCAAATTAAAGAGGGAAAAAACTTAATTATAATTAAGCCCCCCCAATAATTGGTTTGGCATAGAGTTTTACTGATTGTGATTTTAGTTTTTATAATCATTTTTTCTATATTAATTTGATCTTTTAGAAATATGAATAAATATTCCATGAAACAAAGAAAGCAGGATATTTACCGTTGTATTCTTTGAATACTTGGTTGAAAAATGTCATTTCATCCATTTTTGAGGATACTGTTATTATGGTTGCATTTCCAACAAGTTGTTCATTTGTAACATTAAATCCTTGTAATGGTATTTCGCCATGTCCCCCTAATACAGTTACTTCATAATATTCAGGACTACTGCCGGCTAATCCTATTAAAACTCTTATAACTAAGAGTATTATCATAACCGTTGATGGTTTAATAAGATTTTTGATTGAAAATGGTTTTTGTATTGAAAAGCTTCCTATAAGGATGGCAAATCCTAAAAGTGCTGGTGTTGAGAATAGTCCACCGTCAACCATTCCAATCATTGCAGTGCATATTCCAAATATTAATATAATTTTCTGTAGATCATTTCTCTTACCTAGTGATAAAAGTCCTAATATGTAAACAGTTGGCAAAACCGCAAATATTATCATAGCATATTTTGGTATATATTGAGCTATAGAAAATCCAGTATGTATATTTGAAGGTACCTGCAATCCAGAATCATGTATTAAAAGTCCTAACATGGATTTAAAAACATGACTATGTATTATGCTACTTGAACTTAAACTTGGAGAAGTTGAAACGAATGTAGTGAATATAGGAACACCTAATCTTACTCTTATCCAAATTTCAAATATTTGTCCCAGGATAAATGTACAAAAAACTAGAACAATTATTGTTTTAAGATAATAATTTCCAGATTTAGACGCGTATTTCGAATTGGCAATTCTAGTTGAATCCTTAACAAATTGACTCAAAATAAGCAAACTACCCATTAAGAAGAAGAATATTATGGCTTTTCCCTGAGACGAACCCATCAAAAATGGATACGTAAATTGCAAAGCAAGATTATCAAGTGAATGCACAAAAATAATTAGAATACTAATAATTACCATAATTATTCCAATAATGCTTAGTGGATTATTTAAACGATTAAATTTCAATAGATCACCTTTTATAAAAATCAAGAATTAATGTTATTATATTCTTTAAGATTTTTTTTAAATTTCTAAATACTTTTGAATTTAATATATTTTAACAAGTAAACTTGAAAACTATTCTATTAGATTTGAATTTGAAACATATATATTTTCGTTAGAAAAAATATTTTTTCGATTATTTTTGTAATTAATAGAACAATATTATTAATTTGAATGAATGAATAGGATTATACTTACCTTAATCCAGTTTTACAATTATCATAGATTCATAGACATCAATTAAATTTTTTTAAAAATGAGAAGGATTAGAATAATCCAATTATCCTATATACTACTCCTCCAATTATTACTGCAGTGAAAAAATTGGCCACAGCTATTGTTCCTGAGGCTTTCCAACTAAATTCAAGAGCTAATTTTGAAAGTACAGATAAACATGGGGTGAATAACATTCCCACCAGTGCCAGTATTATAAACTGTGTAGGGGTTAAAACACCTGCAAGATGGGTACCAAATAATGCCACAAGCATTAAAAGTGTAAACTCTTTTCTAATCACAGCAAATACTAGGAGTATACCTGTTATCATTGGAAGCCCTAACCAATAAACTGTTATTGGTGCTAAAATATAATTCACAGGATTGAGAACACCATAAGCGTATAATCCTTGCAAAATTGCACTACCCAGGATATATATTGGGAAAACGAAATAGATTAATGATTTTGTTCTTACCCAAGTCTGTTTAAGTGCAACAGAGAGAGATGGAATTTTAAATGAATGCATTTCCATAATTAATCCTGTTGTTTCTCCAGGAACCACCTTTAAAGCAACTCTTCCTAATGTAAATATAACAAGAATATCTATTGCATAAAGTGCTATAGCCCACCAAACACTAACGTATATTGCAACCAGACCTAAAATTACAATAGTCCTAGCAGCACACGGTGCAAAAGTAACGGCATAGGATGCTAGTAATCTTTCACGTCGTGTTTCTAATATACGAGTTTGATCTATAGCTGGAACATTACAACCATAACCCAAAATTAAGGGAATTAATGCTTTTCCATGTAAACCGATAGTGTGCATGGCGCTGTCTATCATGAAAGCAACCCTTGTTAAAATTCCTGAATTCTCAATAAGACTCAACATTATATAAAAAGGTATAACAAAAGGTATAACAAGTGTAATTCCTGCTACTATACCACCAAATGCACCATTCCAAAGAATAGCTACAAATGTACCGCTAACTTGAGGATCTACAGGTGTGAAAAAACTAAACGCATCAGAAAGTAAATTTGAAAGATTAGTACCAATTACAAATGTCCATAATAACAATCCACCAATCACAATTGCAGAAGTAACATAACCAAATATCCTATGGGTAACAATTTTATCCAATCTCTCTGAAAATGTAATTTCTATTTCAGTTTGTTTTTGTGCTCCACTTGCAATTCTATTTGCAAGAGAATATCTTTCAGCAGCAATAACTGAAAATGATGGCTCCTTATGAATGTTTTCAATTTCTTTTGCTAGCTTATAAGAATAGTGGACCACATTTTTTGCTTTTGATTCAACTAATTTCCTTATTTCTGGATCGTTTTCCAATAATTTTATTGCAACCCATCGAGATGGATATCCTAAATTGAGATTTTCTGATTCAATTCGGTTGGTTAAAGATTTTATTCTTGTTTCAACTTCTGCACCATATTTTAATGTGGTAATTTTGTTTTCAGATTTATTATGTGCAACAGAGTTTACGGCTTCCATCAATTCGTGTAAACCTTCCCCTCTTATGGCTACAGTTGCTACAACCGGAACACCTAAAGCAGCTGAAAGTTTTCCTGTGTCAATAACTATTCCTTTTTGTTTTGCTATATCTATTTGGTTGATACACACAACCAGGGGTACGTTCATTTCTTTGAGTTGTGTTGTGAAAAATAGGTTACGCTCTAATACTGCTGCATCAACTACATTGATAACGACATCAGGTTTTTCAAATGCTATGTACTCTCTTGATACTATTTCTTCCATCGAGTAGGTGGAGAAAGAGTATATTCCCGGTAGATCGATTACATGAATATTTTGGCCTTCAAAATGTAGTTTGCCTTCAGCTCGTTCTATAGTTTTTCCTGGCCAGTTTCCAACGATCTGATTCGATCCTGTGAGTTCATTGAATATTACACTTTTACCGACATTTGCATTTCCTGCTAATGCTATAGTCATATCGGTATCATCTAATGATTCTTTAATATTTTCTGATTCTGTTGATTTATTGGTTTTCTCTGTCTTTGTTAATTTGTTCATTGATGATTCTTCCTTAATTTAATCTTGAATTAACTCTACAAAAACATTACATGCTATGTCTCGTCCTATGGCTAATTTTGAGCCTCTGATTGCTACTTCTACAGGTCCACTTAATGGAGCTATTTTTATAACACTGATTGATGCCCCAATTGTTATTCCCATGTCTAATAATCTTCTAATAACCTTATAATCTCCTCTAATGAATGAAACTTTGCCTTTTTGCTGTTTTTCGAGTTCCATTATTGGAATTAAATTTTCATGTCGTTTTCCTACTTCGTTTACTTCTTCTTCCTGTCTTTGCATGCATTCTTCGCAAGTAGTAAACTTTAGATCACATGCAGGAATAACGCTATCACCAGGACATTTATCTGGATGTTCTAAAACTTGACAAAGTGCTCTTTCAGCATCATCAGAGAGGGTGTGTTCCATTTCACAGGCTTGATCGTGTAGGAAATGATCCTTTAGTTTTAAGATGTCATGTAAAAATCTTTCCAGTAGGCGGTGTTTTCTTGTAATATTTTTAGCTATTTTAAGACCTTTTCCTGTTAATTTTACACCTTTATACTGGGAATACTCTACATAACCCATTTTATCAAGTCTTTTAAGCATCTCTGATACACTTGCTGCTGTTATTCCTAAATCTTTTGATATTCTGGAAGTTTTAACACTTTCTTCGCTTTGACTGATTTTGTATATTGACTCTAAATATTCTTCGATATTAGCACTAAGTTTTTCATTATTCGACATTTAGGTTCACCTAATAATTTCAATAAAATTACTTAAATTTTATTATATTTAAGTGTTAGGATTACCTAAAAAAAAGTATAGAATAATAATTGTGATTGAAAAGTTAATATTATTTTTGTAAATAATTAGTTATATAAACATATAAATCGTCCTGTTTTAAAATTTAATAGTTTATAAACAATTGAAACCCGAATTAGAATAGTTTAACCTTTGAATATCTCGAATCTTCTTTTAGAAATAATGTTTCAACATCTTTTTGACAGAAGAAATGATCCGTCTAATTGGATTACTTATATGATCTTAATATTATAGACTAATTTTTCAGTTTAATTTTGCTTTATATTCTCATATGCCACCCCTATTTTTCTATGAAAGTGAAAATTATTTATAAAAATATAAGTAGTATTAATCCGAATCTTAATTTGAGAATGGGGGATATAATACGGAATACAATTTAAAGGTTAATACTAATTTAATAAAAAATTGATGTTAAAAACTAAACTAAGGTTGATAATTCCTTCTATCTTCTTTCTAAAAAATTTTAAACATCAATTATAAATTAGGTATAATAATAATTATAATTGTAGAAGATTAGATTCATTAACTGGATCATGATACTTAAGAAGTAATCTCTAGTATCAGATAGCACAATATAGTAAAAATTTGATAATTATAAAACTAGGAGGGGTATTAATGTCGAATGTTTTTATGTTGAGTATTATTGTACTGATATACCTCCTCATGGTGGGATATGTTGGTTACGTTGCTTGGAGACGAACCAAAAGTTCTTCAGATTACATGGTAGCAGGAAGAAACACCCACCCCTACATTATGGCGCTGAGTTATGGGGCAACATTCATAAGCACAGCAGCTATTGTGGGTTTTGGAGGAGTTGCAGCTAATTATGGATTTGGTATTTTATGGCTTGTATTTTTAAATATTATTATTGGAATATTCATTGCATTCATATTCTTTGGAAAACGAACCAGGAAGATGGGACACAATTTAAATGCTCTCACTTTCCCTGAATTTCTTTCAAGAAGGTACAATAGCAGATTTATCCAATACTTTTCTGGTGCTGTTATATTTCTAGGAATGCCCCTTTATGCTTCTGTTGTTTTAATTGGAATGGCTCGTTTTGTTCAAACCACTCTGGGGGTAAATTATTACTTTGCACTTATCGCAATGGCACTTATCGTTGCTGTTTATGTGATTTTCGGTGGTATAAGGGGAGTTATGTACACAGATGCACTTCAAGGAACTATAATGTTCGTTGGAATGTTTATTCTTTTAGGTACAGTCTACTGGATGTTTGGTGGCGTTATTAATTCAAATATAGCTCTTTCAAACCTTGTAAATATAGTTCCTCACAGTGCAACAGCTGTTGCTGTCACAACAGGTTTTACGGGGTGGACATCTATGCCTGCACTGGGCAGTCCATTTTGGTGGACTCTGGTATCGAGTCTGATCCTGGGTGTTGGAATAGGAGTATTATCCCAGCCACAGTTGGTTGTAAGATTTATGACAGTTAAATCCAACAGAGAACTCAACAGGGCAGTATTAATAGGTGGTATTTTCATTTTTATGATGACATTTGGGTCCTATGTTGTTGGTGCTTTGTCAAATCTTTGGTTCTTCCAACATACAGGTCAAACAGCGGTTCAGGCAGCTGGAGGAAACCTTGACACAGTTATACCAACATTTATATCTGCTGCAATGCCTATATGGTTTGCTTACCTCTTTATGATAACCTTATTATCGGCTGCCATGTCAACCCTGAGTGCACAGTTCCATGTTCAAGGAACAGCTCTTGGAAGAGATATTTATGAGACTGTAACTAATAAAAAAGGCGGATCTTCTGTCTTGGTTGCAAGGGCAGGGATTGTTATTGCTGTTATCATAGCAGTGATACTTGGATTTATCCTACCTGCAAGTATAATAGCAGTTGGAACTTCTATTTGGTTTGGAATTACAGCAGCTGCATTCCTTTCAATGTACACAGCAGCACTTTACTGGAAAAGAATCACTAAACAAGGTGCAATTGCAGGTCTTGTTGCAGGATCACTTTCAAGTTTGTTTTGGTTGCTTTTTGGTTTCCAGAAATCAGCTGGAGCAGTAGGAATATCCCAAGCATTAACAGGTAAAGTTGTTATAATCTCAACCATGCCATGGCCATTAGTGGATCCAATCATAATTGCATTACCTATAGCAGTTATAGCAACAATTGTGGTAACTTTATTAACAAAACCTCCTGAAAAAGAGTTTGTTGACAAAGTATTCAAGGGTGTGGGTGGTAAATAATATAATCCATTAATTTTTTTTATTTTTTTAGATATCGTATGAAGATCAAACAATTTCATATTAAGAAAAATCAAATGAAATCTTGGACAGAAATATTTAAAAATCCTTGTCCAGTAACCATTGAGACATTTGTCACAGGAACTGTAGATATTAACCGTCGAGGCACAATAAATACCGAACATCCTGATGCGGGTTATATTAAAGATGAAATACTCACTGTCCCGATTAAAAATTATGTAGTTCGCCATAATGAATTGGGAGAGTTTTTACTAGATGCAGGTTTAGACAAATTGTATACTGATGATCCTAAAGGTGGTATTAATGGTGATCTGGCCGATGAATTTTATCAGAATAGGAATGATAATATAAAATTTCAGTTAGAAAGTAGAAAAATAAAACCGAGGGCAGTATATCTTAGTCATCTACACCCAGATCATATCGCAGGGATTCGTGAATTACCAAAGAACATTCCATACTTTGTTGGAAAAGGAGAATTAGAGCAATACCAAACCGAAAAAGAAGGAGACTTTTTAGATGGTGTTGAAACTATATATGAAATTGATTTTTTAGAATTAGATGAAATAAATCCACTAGGTTACTGTGCTGATCTTTTGGGAGATGGATCACTCTGGGCTGTTTCAACTCCGGGACATTCAATGGGCCATTGTTCATATTTAATAAATGGAATGGATGGGTCGATCTTTCTTACTATGGATGCTTGTTTTATAATGGATAATCTGAGACTTAAAATTGCGCCTAGTGATTATACGTGGGATGTTGGGATGGCACAAAATAGTTTAGACAGGATATTAAAATTTTTAGAAGCTTTCCCTGAAATTAAGGTTATTTGTGGACATGAATGAGCTTAATATTTTTATTTTCATCTATAATAATTATAAATCTATTTTAAAATAGTTTATAAAACTTTAATAAATGAAAAATAATAATGAAAGAAACTTAAAATAGTGTTTTAACTGTTTTTAGTTCTTTAAAAAGTCTAATATCAACCTGATCATAGCTGGTTCTATGTCTATGTCCACTCCAAGGTTTGGTCCTTCATCCATATAGATATCTGTTAATATGAAATCATCATTAATCTCTTTATTTCCAACAACATCAAAGGTTTTGATATTGTAAATTTCATCCTCTCCATCTTCAAAAAAATCTACAACTTTGTTCATATCGGGTCCAACCACCCGTAACATTAACATAAAATGTTCATTTGTTGAAAAATGAAGATCCTTAACAAAGCCCTCTGGCACTGTCAGATTGATGTTTTTTTCATCTATTTCCTTTGTAAAAATTACTGGTTCAGATACGTATTCCAAGACATTCACCCCATTTTTTTTTAACTAATTTTCATTATGTTTTTTTTAGTTAATTAATTTAACAAATTGAATGACATATTATGAGATGTTTCTAAACTGAAATTATCACGCAATTCAAACAACAAAATTTATATTAAACTAATTGTATATATTACAACAGAATAGGGGTTTGTTGGATAAAATATGGAGGTAACTATATGCAAAAAATGGGCAGTGCAATAATCTTAATAATTCTTGGTTTAATTGTATTGGCATTCCCAATTTTAGGAGTAATTCCCGCAGCTGTAATCACAGGATTTTTGGTCCTGATTCTAGGTATGGGTCTACTCTTTGGTGGAATTGCTGAAATAGGTGAAAGTGCGGGTCTTGGTATTATTGAGATCATATTGGGTCTAATAGCATTAATTCTTGGTATAGGTTTCATATTCAACCCGGCTTTATTTAGTTTAGTAGCAGGTTATTTGGTTATTATAGTAGGTTTATTCCTAATTATTGCAGGTATTGTGGGCATAATAAGTAAAGCAGGCAATAGTAGGTGGAATGGAGTTGTAGCATTAATAATTGGTATTCTCTATCTGATTGTGGGTACGCTTTTCAAAACAAATGCAGCTTATCTGGGAATATTAATTGGTCTATGGCTTTTAATCGTTGGAATAATGATGTTATTCCAGAGGGATTAAAAAGGAAAAAAATTCCAACAAACTCTTTTTTCTTTTTTAAATACAATTTTTGGATCAAAAATTTAATAACTCACCACAATTGAATACTATTCCTAAAATAAGTACATATCTCCCTACAATAGGGGGATATGATTGTTAATAATGAACTTGGCCAAATTTTATGCTAAGATTTCGTTCCATATTTGCCATTAGAACAGCTGTTGCAATAGAATTCAACTTTGACTGTGATGTGTCTGCACGTGATGTTAATACTATGGGGGCGTTTGCACCAATAACAACCCCTGCCAAGTTACCGCCTGTAAGATAAACATGGGCTTTACACAACATATTACCTGCTTCAATAGATGGTACTACTATAATATCAGCACGTCCTGCTACAGGTCCTCCTATCCCCTTATGTTCGGCGGCCCAGGGGCTGATAGCATTATCCAGTGCAAGCGGTCCGTCGATTATCATACCACTGAATTGGCCTCGTTGGCTCATCTTTGCAAGCACTGCTGCATCAATTGTAGAGGGCATTTTAGGGTTTGCAAGTTCTATTGCAGTTGTAACAGCTACTTTAGGTTTATCTATTTCAAATACATTTGCCAGATATATTGAATTTAATATGATACTACATTTGGTTTCAAGGTCTGGAAATATGTTAACTGATCCATCTGTAATAAACAGAAGGCGTTTGAGTGCTGAGCTTTCGAGCACATAAACATGGCTCATGATCTTACCGGTTCTAAGACCTTTCTCCCGGTTTAAAACTCCCCTCAAAAAATCGTCTGTGTTAACAAAACCTTTCATTAATATATCTGCTCTGTTACTTTTAACAAGTTCTACAGCCATATCAACGGCTTTTAAATTATTGGGTTCGTTGTAAATTTTATTAGACTTAACATTGAAACTTGCTTCTTCGGATATATTTAGTATCTTTTCTTTATCACCTACTAATATATAATCGGTGATTTCTAGTTCTTCAGCCTTAATTACAGCATCCAAAACGGTTGAGTCGTGTGCAACAGCAACAGCTATCTGTTTTTTTGGATGTGATTTAATTTTATCAAATACCTCATCAAATTTGGTGATCACATTTTCAACTCCTAAAAACCTCAAACATGGATATAAGATTATATTAAGCTAGTTTTATTCCACATATCTATTGTATTAACTTAGAACGTTAATCTAGAATTAATTACATTTCAATTGCTATTTATTCCCAAAGTATCAGAGTTACCATATTTTATTGTTAATTATTATGGATGTGATATTATTTAACAATTTGAAAATATATTGTAATTAATCATAAATGATGGGAAAAAGTTTTAATTGTATTTTGAACTACATAAAAACTAATAGAAAGATTTATTAAGGATTTTAAAATTAACATCATTAATATACAACTGTTATAATATTTTTAGTATGGATGGAGGTTAGATTATGGTTTTGGGGATAAGTGATCCATGGATTGCAGCCGCTTACATTGGTTGTGTTCTTGCAATGCTTTTATGTGTAGTGTATGGTGTTTTAAACTGGAACAAAGGCGGCAATGATGAAGATGCCCAGATTTCAGAGGAAGTATCATGGCATAAAAAAGAAAAGGACATGGAAGAGAAAGAACTTGGATTATGGGATGAGGAAGGATAGAACTCTGATTATTGTAAAATTAAATATTTAATGTAACATCATTTCTCTTAACAGTTTCTACGTCACAATTTGACGTGGAAACATAATAAGAGTATATTAATTTCCGGTAATCATGAAATAGTGGGACACTATTGAGATTCTATGTATTGACTAACCCTACTAAAAAATTTCAGTTAAATTCTATTTTGCAAATAAATATATTCTCATAATTGTGTAAGAATCTTATTACAATATCATCTGCTTGCAAAAAATAGTCTATTTTATAAAAAAAATTAAAATTTTTTTATTCTCTATCACAAAAAGAAAGATTATAATTGAATTCCAAATCTTTCCTTAACTATAACTCCCAGAGACCCACCGAGGATTCCGAAAATGAATGAAAGAATTATGGTTATTATTGCGTAGACTAAGTTCAATATAGAATTTCCTAATGAATTTAAAGAATTTCCATTAGATCCTGATAGAGAAATAGTTGCACCGGGTATGTTACCTAATGATCCTAAAGTGTGTAAGACATTAGCATAAATCCCCATAGTAACAAAAATTATTAATCCTAATAGGAATCCAACAACAATTAATAATATTAATGTCAAAAATCCCCCATTGATACAGCCTTATTCAATATCGTTCGAAGAAACAACACCAGTAACAAAACCACCTATTAATGTCATGCCTAAAATAGTTAAAATGCCATATATTGTTATTCCTAATAAACCAACCATGAAACTACTGAATATAATGGAAGAAACGAATAAAACAATTATAGAAAATACGAGACCCATTGGATTAATTTTATCATTAATTTTACTAATAAAGTTCTTTAAATTATTTAAATCTCCATTAAAGTTATAATTAGATCTATTTGATAGATTATCATAGTGGGTTATCTTTGTTTCATTATGTTTTTTATCTTCTATGCTGTTTGGATTAAAAAAAATCTATATTCTCTTTATATATTAATATTCCATTACAATTACATTTGTTACTAAAATCTTCTGGTTTTTCACCAGGTTGAAGTTCATAATATTGTTTACAATCATTGCAGATCAAATATCCCATTTAATACCCCAAGAAATAATTATTAAAAACAAAGATTTATTACTTTCTATTTAAATTTCAGAAGAAAATTATTAACTTTAAAAATAAATTTTATAATATACATGTTATTAAATAAATACTACCATACAAACTTGTTTTATAATAATATAACGCATAGATTTAATTGTTCAGAGTACATTTGCACCGATTTAAATAATACCTAACTATCATATTATAATATAATATGGTATTAGACCAGTCTGTTGTTCAAGTGATATGCATCTCCATACCATTATTAACAGATTGCAAAGCATAATGATCATATATAAATTGTTTTAAAAAGTTTTAATTGCTGTGCTAATCTTAATAATTGTCCTTATAGCTTCTTCTTTTTAAAATAGAAACTTTAAGTATGATATTAAACTTAAATAGAATTACCCATATTTATAGATATAAATCAATAGGTGAAACCATGAGGATAATCGAAGAAATTGTTGGAAAGGAAGTTTTAGACAGCTCTGCAATTGTAATTGGTAAGGTTAAAGACGTTGATGTAGACTTCGAAACTAAATCATTAGATTCATTCATTCTAGGAAAAGGTGGAATTTCAGAAGGTCTTGGACTTTCGAAAGGAGAAACAATAGTTCCATATGATATGGTTAAGAAGATTGGAGACAAAATACTTCTTAAAGAGTTAATGAATGAAGATATTATTGAAGAAGATGAATAATTAAATAGATTTTATTTTTATAAAAATTTTAGTATCCATGGATCATCAAAACAATGATGATAAACATGGAAGTATATTTTTTTTAGAAGGTGAATGATTTGGAATTAAATGGTATTTGCACTTCATGCGGTAAACCCGGTAAGATGTATACTTGTAAACTATGCGGGAATATTGTATGTGGAAACTGTTATAATATACATAAAGGTATCTGTCAATCCTGTGAGAAGTTTAAAACTGGAGAAACCATTAAAACACTAAAATAAACACCTAAGATTAAGATATTATAAATCAACCTATCAATAAAGTGATCCAATGGAAAATAATAAAAATGAACTCATAAAATTATTGAAAGATAATCAAGTTGTAAAATATGGGAAATTCACCCTATCTTCAGGCAAAGAAAGCGATTATTACGTGGATATGAAAAGAGCCATTACAGATCCTATTATTCTCTCTAAAGTTGCTGAAATTATATCAAAAAAAATTGATACACAAAAAATAGATAGGATTGCAGGGCCAGCTCTTGGTGCAATACCCATTCTAACAGCAGTTTCAATTGAATCTACAATTCCAATGCTTATGATCAGAAAGTCAAAAAAAGATTATGGAACTTCTGAATTAATAGAAGGAGACCTTCAAAATGGTGATCGAGTCATTGTACTTGAAGATGTTACCACAACTGGCAATTCACTTATAAAGGCTGTTAAAGCTGTAATATCCAACGGGGGTATAGTGAATAAAGCATATGTAATAGTTGATAGAAATGAAGGTGCAATAACCAATCTCAAAAATGAAGGTGTGGATTTAGAGCCTATTGTTTCAGTAAATGATTTTATATAATTTTTTTTTAACAATTTTATTTTTATTCTAAAAAAGCAAAAAAAAATGTTAATGGGATATATTTAAATTTTAAATCATTCATGCACATGCTTTACAAGGTGTCCTAATTCCGATGATATAATGTTTAAACCGGTTTGCACAGCATTGGGAGAACCTGGCATTGAAATAATTATAGTACCGTTATAAATTCCTGCTGTTGCTCTACTTAATAAAGCTCCTGCGCCAATTTCTTTATAAGATTCGTATCTAAATATCTCCCCAAAACCATTTAACTCCTTTTCGAAGAGCGGCTTTAAAGTTTCAATAGTAATATCCCTAACTCCAATACCTGTACCTCCTGTAGTGATGATTACATCAACGTTTTGCTCTTTTATATCTGCCACTGTTGAAAGTAGAAGTTCTGAACTGTCAGGAATCACAGTATAAAATACCAGTTTATGTTCTTTTTTTAATGTATCAACTATGAGGTTTCCTGATACATCTGTGGTTTTAGATTCTAAAAAATCCCTGTATTTACTGTCGCTTAATGTAATAACACCAAATTTTATAGATTTAGGCGATTTTTCTTTATGTTCTTCCATACTCTTACTTTTTATAGGATCACTCCCAATCTTTTAGGATATTATAATATACATACTTAAAAATTATATTGTTTTATATTGATTATCTAATTGGTTAACTTAATAAAACTTAATTATAACTTGTTTAGGCTCTTTAAAATTATGAAGATAGAAATTTGTTAATAATACAATATTACAGCCTTATAAATCAAGAAAAAAATAGTTTTTGAGACAATTATAATCCATATGATTAGAGGGAGGGCATTAGGTCCAAATCGGAGGCGGTTAATTTTTTGCGAAAAAAATTAAGAGGAGTCTAATTATACCCTCCCTCATGGGATGTTTTTGTTTTTTATAACATAAAAGCTTTTGCACATCGGCCCTTAAAATTATAAAAAGAGTTATTCACGTTCCAATATTCTAAATAAAGGCTTAAAATTAGGGTTTTTTGATTTAAATTAATCATTTTTAATTTTTACTTTTTATTCTTCACAAATCAATTTATAATATATAAAATTAATTAATTAATTATATGAGTGATAAAGTTTATGTTCTCGATGCATCTGCAATTATAGGTGGATTTTCCTCTAAAAAATTTCAGAATTATATTACAGCTTCAGTAATAGTTGAAATTAAAGATTTTAAATCCAAACTATTCCTTGAATCAACAATTGAAGATGGATCGATTAATATTATGGAACCTGAACCATTGGATATTAAAAATGTTACAGATGTGATAAGAAAGTCTGGCGATGTACTGAGATTATCTGATGAGGATAAAAGCCTAGTTGCCCTTGCATTTAAACTTAAAAGGGAAAATAAAGATCCTATGGTTGTTACTGATGATTATTCGATGCAGAATGTTTTGAAAATTGTTGGAATACCATTTAGAAGTGTTTTAACAGAGGGTATTAAGGAGATATATGGTTGGATAAAGATCTGCAAGGGATGTAAAAAAAAGTACCCACCAGAATATCCTTTTGATGAATGTGAAATATGTGGTACACGTATAATAAAGAGGAGAATCAAAAAAAGCTACTAATAAATCATAATATTCAATAATTTTTTTATCTTTTAATTTCTTAAATTTAATCTTATTTTATATATAACCAACAATATTGTTGATATAATAAATTTATGGCTCTAGAAGAGGCTTATTTGGAAAATGAAATAATTTTAAAAAAATAAAATCCCGAAAATTATTTGTAAAAAAAATCATTATCCTGGTAATAAAATGGCAAAAACGAATAATAATAATAATAATAATCANNATAATAATAATAATAATATCCACACATCATAGAAATCTGTTGAGTGGATATAATAGATTCATAAGAGAGTGTTGCCCTGATACTTAGCAGATAATTGTTCTGAAAGGACTATTCATGCTAGCGATAACTATTTTTTTATTTTGATATAACTAATTTAAAGAATAAACTTTTAAATTTTTTATTTTTCAATTAGTAATTTCATTATAATTTCCCATATAGGTGGACTGGTTTGGATTGTCCCAAATAAAATAATAATCAATTTTTATATTTTTTTAATTCACTTCTAAGTTTTGAAGCACTAATATTCTTTTTGGGCTGTCCAAATGAAGTGATATTCATATAATACCCTAAATAATTTATCTATGGTAAATTATCATTAGATGCTACATTACCATGCACACCATATTGATTTAATATATTACTTTGATAATAACTGTCTTCTCCAGTATTAACATTTTGTACTAGATAATTTATGGGCATAGTTATAAATAAAAATGCAAAAGCTACTAAAACTAAGGTTTTCCTCACATTAGAAAACTTGTTTTTGGTAAAGAAATCTATTTTAAATAATAAGTTAATTAAATATCCGCCCATTAATATCAACAGAACATAAATGAGCCATATATATCTCTCTTCAACAACAACTACAATGAAACTACCTGCTAAAATGAGTATTGTAACAAGATAGTATAATACATTTTGTGANNGAGGTGGCTGAATGCACATTATAATATAAACTAAAATTATTAACAAGGATAAAATTGAGAAATTGGTTAATATGGTTTCGATTTTCAAGATGTTATTCCATATCAAGTTTATTTGATAATTGAAGTTATTCCAAGATTTAAACGGGCTCCATTGTTTTGGGATAAGTTTTGAATTAACTTGATTTGGATTATGAATTCCTTCTATGTAATCTGGAACTCCTTGTGATTGGGGGCCAACCAGTGCGTAGTTATATTCTCCAGCTGTTCCAAATGTTAATTTTTGATCTTTTATACTTATTAAACCAATCCAAAGTCCACTTATCATCAAAAATATTACAAATCCTAACACTAAATTTTTTGTTACGTTTTCTCTCCGGTATCTACACCCTATTAGAACTGCACTCCAAAAAACTTTCCGAAAAATAAAAAATCTGACCCTAAGTTTTTATAACTATGAAACTAGTATAAACTTAATGAAAAATAAGATTCTCAGTGTAAATCCAGAAACACTATTTCTTATTATTGGATTGATTTATGGATTGGGTTTTCTGATTATAAATCCTCCTTTATTAGGTGTGGATAATGAAGGAGAACATTTTGATAAAGCATTATATCTAAGTGATGGATATGTAATACCTAAAATACTAGACCATCATGCAGGTTATTATGTACCTGAAGGTGCGTATAATTTAGAAGTGGAATTTTATACTTTTAATGATATGCATGAAAAAATAAAAATAAATGACATATTTCTTTTATTATATCAACCTTTAAAAGAATATAATAAAGTTTTTACTGATAATAGTCCAATTTCAACCGTTCCATTTACTTCAGTTTCGTTTGTGGCAATTATAACATACTCTCCAGTTCCATATTTAGCATCGGCTTTTGCAATGATAATAGGGAAAGCATTAAATTTTTCTCCAATCGTTTTGATGTATATAGGTCGTTTGGCTAATTTATTGGTTTGGATATCCTTTATTTATATGGCTATTAGGATAATACCTGTTCATAAGTGGGTTTTGTTGTTGTTAGCACTTATGCCGACGACAATCCTATTAGGAGCATCTCTTTCAGCAGATAGTTTTACAATTGCAATTTCTTTTCTAGTAATTGCTATTTTCCTGAACTACGCATTCAATAAGAACAAAAAAGAGATTGAACTTAAAGATCTCGGAATACTATTAATATTGACATTACTACTTGCTTTGTCTAAACAAACTTACTTCTTTTTAATCTTTCTATTTTTCATTATTCCTGTAAATAAATTTGGAAATATGAAAAAAATGGTTATAGTATTCAGCGTTTTATTCATATTAGGTTTAGAAATTAGTATCATTTGGAATATGGCTGTTATTCAATATTATATACCTGCATATCCTGGTATATCAATTCAAGGTCAGTTATCATTTATTTTATCAAATCCTCTTAACTTCATTAAAGTATTGATAAATACAATTTTAACAAATTTTATTTTAACAAGCAATACTACCACTTCATTCGTAGGTGATTTTGGAAATAATATATATGGCTTGTCAATTGTATTGTTGTATATATTTATGCTAATTTTTACTGCTTTATCAGATAAAACAAAAATTATTATCCACAATACGAAAAAAATAATTATTCTTATAACTTATATTATAATANNTACCCTTATATGTATCTCAATGTATCTTACAGCAACTCCTGTTGGACAAAAAATTATTTGGGGTATGGATGTTGGCAGATATTTAATTCCAATAGCACCATTGTTTTTTTTATTATTTTACAATAATAACATCAAATTCAACATTAAAAATGGATTTAATCTTATAATAATTTTTTCCATTATAGTTTCATTGACAATAGCAATGTATTTATTAATAAAAAATTTTTATATTATTTGAATTATAATCTTATCAAATATATCATGATACATTGTTATTGCTATCATAATCACGTTTAGTTATATTCTTATTATATACATTTTTAATGGATTAATTGAAGGATTTTTTTTTATCTTAAATACTAAAATATATTAAATGTTCATGATACAATTAAGAACTAAGAACTAAAATGTATAAAAAAACAATCAATAGACAAAAAAATCATCAGAAAATGAGAATAGGTGTGGTTGTTCACGGACCTCAAATAGTTGATACTGGTTTTGCTGAGAAGATATTATGTCTTCTAAAAAATTATGGTACAGTAAAAGCAAGACTTGGCGGTACAATGGGCCGAACTGCTGTTATAGATGCAAATCTAGAAGAAACAATAGATATAAACTATAAACTGCTTCCTAGTCAGTCAATTGACAAAATTTCAGAAGATTCTGATGTGGTTTTCTTAATAAATTATGGAAAGTCCAGTGTTACAGGACATGCATTTGGATACAAGGTTTATAACAGATGCAAAAGTGATCCTAATTTAATACAGATTGAAAGACCAGGAGAGCCTGATGGAACAATCATACCCTGGAAATTTAATCAAATAGATCTGGCAGATGCTGTGGCCAAAGATTTGAAATTGAAAGTTATGGATCCGTCCGAGGTAGCAGAAGCTGTGGAAACTAATTGTATATGCAATCCAACCGAAGATGAGTCTATAGTATATCGAAAAATAGCCGGTGTATCTGCAGATGAGAATATATTTTTAAATGGTATAGTGGTTGGAAAGTCAACTTCACCAGATGTGACATTGATAGCTGAAAATGGGGTTTTAACTCAGATATTAGGTGGAATAATCAAGGAACACGGTGTTGAAAAGCTTGGAAAGATAGAATTGGATGTGGCAGTGGTTAAGACTGGATTATTAAGAAGGTCCGGGATAAAACCAAGGATTATCGATAGAAACATTGAACTTTTTAATAAACACAACAAACTTAATATTTCATATTTAAGCCATGCTGCAGAAGATATTTATAAATTAAAAGATTCTGATCTAGTTGTTACTGTGGGAGATGATACAACACTAGTTGCAGCTGATATACTATACAGATTTAGGGTTCCAATAATAGGAATCACAGATGGAGATCTGGACAGGGTAGTTGAGGAAGGATTTAGAACTGTTGGATCTATGATTGTGGAGCTGGAAAGTGGTTATGATGATATTATAGGTAAAAAAATATTTTCAGAACTATTTAATGGAAAACAGACTATGGAAATAGAGAATATAGAAAATTTTAAAAGTAAAATAATACAAATCATAAGCAATACCACCAGCAGTTATAATTTAAAACATAATTAGGATTAATTAATGTACGAGAGGTGTAGAAGTGGATTTAAATGCTCTTGTTGATTCTATAAGAAGTTATGATGGAATAACCCGTAAAAATTTTATTAGGGAAGCCACACGAATACTCGATGATACTTATAATATTTCAGGCAGAACTGCTCTAGGATTTGGTGATGATGCTTCTGCAATCGATATTGGAAATAATAATCTTTTATTAATGGCTGCCGATGGAATGTGGGGCAGATTAATGGAAGGAGACCCACGCTGGGCAGGATACTGTTCTGTACTTGTTAATGTTAACGACATAGCTGCAATGGGTGGTGTTCCAATGGGAATGACCAATGTGATCTCAATAAATGATACTAAATTATGTAACGAGATTATGAAGGGAATCAAGGAAGGAGTAGAAAAATTCGGAGTACCAATGATTGGTGGCCATATCCATCCAGATACTCCATACACAGCCCTTGATGTTTCAATAACTGGAATAGTTGGTAAGGATGATGTCATTACTAGTGGTGGTGCAAATGTTGGGGATAGTGTTATAATTGCAATGGATCTTGATGGTCAACAGCATCCTAATTTCCCTTTAAACTGGGATACAACAACCCATAAAACACCAGAAATGGTTCAGTCACAAATTTTGGTCATGAATAGTATTGCAAGGAAACATCTTTTAACAGCAGGTAAAGATATAAGCAATCCTGGAATTTTAGGAACATTAGGAATGTTGTTAGAAGCTTCAGGAGTAGGTGCTAGAATTGAACTGGAAAAAATTCCAAGAAATTCTAATGTAAACTGGGAGGAATGGCTAAAACTCTACCCGGGATCAGGATTTGTGCTAACAGCAGAAGAGGATAATGTTGAAGAAACCATTGAAATGCTTGAAGAAGTGAGTTTAAACTCGATGGTAGCAGGTACTATTATCGAAGAGAAAAAATTATACTTGACACATGGTGATCAAGAAGAAATTGTCTTTGATTTTGACAAAGAAATAATCATGGGTATTAAAGAGAAAATATCCAAAAATTAAAATTTTATAAAAAGAAGGAGATTTAATGCTTGTAAAGGTCAACGGGGTTGAAATAACACTCCCAGATGGTTCTACCATAAAAGATGCAATAGATGCTTCTAATGCACCCTACACTGAGGGCTGTGTATTAGGTGTCATTAAGGGCAAAGAAGAAATTGAAAGACACGTCAACAAATACAGTTTTAAAACAACAAGAGGAAGCATAATAATTGAACTTTTACCTGACTTACCTCCTGTACTAATTGAAACTTGGAAGAAAAAATTCAGAGAATTTGAAAATCTCAGAATACGTTGGACAACATCGAATGAAGTAGCCCTTGGACCAATAACAACCGATTTAAAACCCACTCGTGATGAACACGAATACCAAACATGGGATGTAATTCTGAGTCTATCGGGATTTACAGCTGAAGCAACCCATATAATATTTAGCAAAGAAAAACATAATTCGGTTTATGGTGCTCCTGAAGAGAACAATGGTGTATTTGCAAAGGTTGTTGGTGGAAAAAAGACTATAATGGAACTTACAGATGATGATGTTGTAAAGAGTGTTAAACCTGTTGTAGAAAGAAAGAGCATAATAAAAAGTGCTGCAATCACCAAACTAGAAACTGAAATCTTTGATGGAAATGAATTATTCACCTATGTACTTATTGAACCATCAAATAAATCCCCAAGTTCAGTTGAACATTTATATGCACTATCAGAAAATGGTATACTCACTGTAGACTATGAATCAGATTCATTTGTAGGATTCTATGGATTACAAGGACTTGAAAAAGAACCAGAACATATAGATCAAAGAAGAAGGGGTACAGTTACCCTCAGAAATAAAGGAACTGGTATCGGTCGTATTTATGTTTATAGGGAAGACAGAGTTTCAACACCTTCACATACAGTTATAGGTAATATAACAAAGGGAATACAACTTATGGACATCGCAGGTAAAGGCGATAAAATAACAATTCAAACTGTTCCACACAGAATAATGACACTTGGATTGACTCAAAAAGAAGCAGGAGAACTTTTAAAATCTCGTGGAATCGAACAGATCAGGGAAGGATCCCAAGATGACGATGCTATAGTTGTTACACAGAATCCAAAGTACACAATGGAAATTATTGACCAAAAACAGGTTAAAACAATGGGTGTACCTGATAGTAAGATAGTCTATGTAGAAATCTATAACAAAGTCCCTAGATCTTCATGGTACTTCCAGAAAACTACAGGATTGCTTGATTCACCTGTTGGCTCTTTGGATGTATTATTTGCATTTCCTGGAATGAAGGTTATGATGTTTAAAGGAAATCCCTTAGAATCTAAGAACTTGATTCCAGAAAATATTCCTATCGGATGTGTAAAAGCAGGAGAAATAGGAGTAACCAACATGTCAAGAAGACAAATAGGTGTTATTGGTGTTAGATTTGAGAATAACGATGAATTTGGCCCCACAGGTGAACCATTTCAAGGAACTAATATAATAGGTAAAGTTGTTGAAGGAATTGAAAATCTTGAAAAATTCAAGGAAGGAGATACAGTTTATGTCGCTAGAAGAAAGTTCTAAAGTAACTCGTATGATTATATTAGGACCCGCTGCAAATATAAGCCAACCCGAACTTATAAGAAAACTTCATATGATGGAACTTCCACTTACAATAAAATCAACATGTTACGGTGCAGTTGTTAACGGTGAAGAATCTGTTGTTAACAAAGCAGTTGAAGAAGCTAGAAACCTCGACTACTGTAACGTATTTACTAAAGATAGAGGATTTCCCCCAGGAGATCCAAGAAGATGCAGAGCTAAACGTGGTGGTGCAAGGGAAGGATTTCATCAACTTGAGAAGGAGTTTGAATTATTAGGATTTGTAAGCGAAGCTCTTGAACATCCTAAGAAGGTCAGCCTAAAAAAACCAACCAAAGTATCTGTGGATACATTTAAAAAAATTGCAAAGGAGTGTGAAAAATGAATCTAACAAAATCATCAACTGGGGATGAAATTACACCTTTAGCAATGGCAATACTCGAACTTGTGAACAGACTTCCAATTACCATGAGAACCAAAAATTCTAAAGGAGTCAGAATCGAAGAGGGCAAAGTAATAGAAAACAATTACACGGGTCCAATTCTTGAAAAGGTGCTTAAAGATGGAAAAATATATAATGAAACTCCTAAAGAAGGTTCTTATAAAGGAATACCAATATTAGCAGTTCCTTTAAAAGAAAAAGATGGAATAACAGCAGCTATAGGTGTTATTGATACTACACAGGGAATTTACAGTGATATAATGCAAATGACTAAAAGACCAGAACATATCAAACCTAACAATTCTAAGGGGGAGTTCTATTGAAAATAGCAATTTTCCCTCCTAACTCTCTTATATTAGCCGACCTCGTAGAAAGAAGGGGGCATGAAGCACTTGTATTGCAGAAAGAGATTAGAAAAAGAGTTACAGATGTGGAGATTGATTCACCACCGTTAAACATCACTGAAGAAGAGCCAATCAAGGGTCTTAAATATGCAGCCATAGAAGTACCTTCCGGTGTTAGGGGAAGAATGGCAATATTTGGTCCTCTTATAGAGGCAGCAGAAGCAGCTATAATAATGGAAGATGCTCCATTTGGTTTTGGATGTATTGGATGTGCCCGTACCAATGAACTATCAATGTTCTGTCTTAGAAAACGTGGCATACCACTATTAGAATTACATTATCCAACAACAAAGGAAGAAACAATGGAAGTTGTTAACAAAATTAACACATTCTTAGATGGGTTAAATAAGGAAGGGAAATCAAATGGTTAAAATAGCTCAAATATCATGTGGAACAGATTATAGTGGTATTCAAAAGGAGATTGAAAAGGCCGCTGAAACATTCGGAGCCGAAATCATTATTCCCGAAGCAGATCTTGATTATATAGATGAAGCATATAAAAAATTTGGATTCAATGCTCAAAGTACGGGAATAAGACTGATGATAGCAAGGGCCACATCAATAGTTGAAGGAAAAACAAATGCAGATGCAGTTTTTATTGCAACTTGCTTTAGATGTGCAGAAGGAGCATTAGTAAGGAATGAAATAAGAAGGTTCATACAACAGAACACTAACTTGCCTGTTGTTACATATTCATTCACAGAAAGAACCAAAGCAGACGAACTATTCATAAGAATGGAAGCATTATCAACCATAGTTGCAAGAAAAAGTCTACTTGCTCGTGAAAAACAAGAAGGCCTTACAATGGGTGTAGATTCAGGTTCTTCCACAACCAAAGCAGTTTTAATGGAAAATAACAAAGTAATAGGTACTGGTTGGCTTCCAACAGGGGATGTTATTGAAACAGCCAATACTGGAATGGAACAGGCTTTTGAAGGGACTGGCTATAAATTGGAAGATGTCGAAGGTGTAGGTGTGACTGGTTATGGTAGGTTGAGGATTGGACACCACTTAAATGCAGCACTTATCCAAGAAGAGTTGAGTGTCAACTCTAAAGGAGCAGTTTATCTTGCAGATAAGCAGAAAGGAGAAGCAACAGTTCTGGATATTGGTGGAATGGACAACAAGGTCATAACTGTTAATGATGGAATACCAGATAACTTTACCATGGGTGGTATATGTGCTGGTGCATCTGGAAGATTCCTTGAAATGACAGCTAAAAGATTAGGTGTAGATATAAGTGAACTTGGACCTCTTGCACTCAAGGGAAATTATAAAAATGCAGCACTTAACAGTTACTGTATTGTGTTTGGTATACAGGATCTGGTAACTTCACTAGCTGCAGGTGGATCTAAGGAAGATGTTGCAGCAGCTGCATGTTTCTCTGTAGCTGAACAGGTATACGAACAACAACTTCAAGAGATAGATCTAAGAGAACCTCTGATACAAGTGGGAGGTACTTCCCTTATAGGAGGACTTGTTGAAGCTGTAAGTACAGTACTAGGCGGTATAGAAGTTATAGTTCCTGAGTACTCCCAGTATATTGGTGCTGTTGGTTCTGCACTTTTAGTATCTGGTTTAGGAGTCAAGAAATGAAGGTAGAATGTTATGACGAAGATGGAGCAGCTGTCTATGATATGATAGTTAGACACATCCTTCAAGAAGTCCAAGTAACCCGTTCAATAGGTGATTTAAGGGTTTATGTTGACCCTAGAGAACCATTATTTATAATAGTTGTTAAATTGGAAAAGGCTTCACAACCTATTGTTATAGAAGATTTCACAGAATATGAATTTATCAAGGAAGGCAATGAAATGTTTATAAAGATCAAAGATGAAACATATCTGCCTGATCTATTAGAAAAACTTTGGGAAAGAGAAGGAAGAAACAAAATACACCAACCTAATCGTTTTGAAGTAATAATAGACGACCCAACATCTGATTTAGAGGGTTTGGTGGTACGTGATCCCCAAGATGACCTTAAGAAAAAGGTCTATGATGCAATTTTTAGAATTATACCCGAAGGTTTCAGGGTTATAGATCATAGATCAGAAGATAATATTATTGCATTAACTTGTACAGATGAAATGATGAAGGATGAATGGCTTAAGAAGACTGATGAGATTATATCGGAGGTTAAAAATGAATGAATCAAGATTTGCCCATATAACAAAGGTGCATCCATGCTTCAATGAGAAAATGCACGATAAAGTTGGGAGAATTCACGTTCCAATAGCACCTAAATGTAATATTCACTGTGATTTTTGCACAAGAGAAATAAATAAATGTGAACAGCGCCCGGGTGTAGCATCACGTGTTATGACTGTTGATCAAGCAGTTGCACATGTAAAAAAGGTCACATCCGAGATGCCAATAGCAGTTGTTGGTGTAGCAGGACCTGGAGACGCTCTTTTCAATAATGAAACATTTGAATTCTTTAAAAGGATTGATAAGGAATTTCCAGATCTTATCAAATGTATGAGTACCAATGGACTGTTACTTCCAGAGAAGGCAGATGAAATTGCAGATCTCAATATAAATACTGTTACAGTAACAGTTAATGCAATTGACCCTAAAATAGGCAGTAAAATATATTCTAATGTTTTCTTCAATGGTGAACTCTACACTGGAGAGGAAGCTTTCAACATACTATCTGAAAATCAGCTTAAAGGTATTAGGATGCTGGCTGAAAGAGGCGTAGTTGTTAAGGTCAATGTTGTTCTTATTCCTGGAGTTAATGATAAACATATCATGGACATTGCAAAGAAGGTTAAAGAACAGGGAGCATCTCTCATGAATGTAATACCATTAATTCCTATGCACAAATTCAAGGACACACCTAAACCCGGATGTGCAGAATTAAGTGAAGTAAGGGATGCAGTTGAAGAGATAATACCAGTTTTCAGAGCATGTACTCAATGTAGGGCCGATGCATTTGGTGTTCCAGGTAAAGAGGATAAACATCTGGATATGACACCATCGAGTCACTTCTAATCTGTAAAATTCATTTATTTTCTATATTCTCCCTTTTTTTAGTGTACATCTCTTTTATCATAAAAGTAATAGGAAGTGTAAACTTATGAAAACAATGTACTGGAAGGATAATAAACTCTTTTTAATTGACCAGACTCTATTACCAGACGAAATTATTTATCATGAATGTAAAACTTATAAAGATGTTATTAATGCTATTAAAACTATGAAAGTTCGTGGAGCACCAGCTATTGGAGTTGCAGCTGCATTTGGAGTTGTATTAGCAGATCTTTCTGGAGAAGATATATTAAAGGCTGGGGCTGAAATTAAAGAGGCCAGACCTACAGCTGTAAACCTTGCTTGGGCTGTTGATCGAGTATTAAATTCAAAATCACCATTGGATGAAGCTCTAAAAATGTATGATGAAGATGTCAAAACCAACATGGCAATTGGTAGAAACGGGTCTGATATTATTGACGATGGGGATACAATATTGACTCATTGCAATGCTGGTGCATTGGCTTGTGTTGATTATGGAACAGCTCTTGGTGTTTTGCGAGCTGCCCATGATGAGGGGAAAAATATTAAGGTTATCTGTGATGAAACAAGACCATTGTGCCAGGGTGCTAGACTAAGTGTTTTTGAGATGCAGCAAGAAAATATCCCTGTAAAATTAGCGGTTGATAGTGCTGCAGGACATTTGATGCAAAAGGGTATGGTTAATAAAGTTGTTGTAGGAGCAGATCGTGTTGCAAAGGGTGGTGTTGCCAATAAAATAGGTTCGTTAATGGTTGCTCTTGCAGCAAAAAGATTTAATATTCCCTTCTATGTTGCAGCTCCTAAAAGTACTTTTGACAGTGAAAATTCTATATATGATGTTAAAATAGAAGAAAGAGATGCTGATGAGGTAATTTACTTTGGAAGTTCTAGAGTAGCTCCTGAGGGTACAGAAGTTGAAAATCCAGCCTTTGATATAATTCCATCAGATTTAATAACCGGTATAATTACAGAAGAAGGAATTATTAAACCATTTTAATAGAGTGAAATATTTACATATTTCTACTCAAAAAATATTTTTTATAACAAAATTTTTGGAACATTAGTGTGATAATTTTAGTATATTCTGGCGTCGATACCCATATGCCAAATTCCAGGACTTTTAGATTTGACTTTTCTACAATTTATAACTTCAACTTTACGTGGATATGCGGTTTCTATAATTTTATCTATGGGTATCTGAAATTCTGATGTAAATTCATAATAATGAAGCACACCTCCAGATTTTAAAGATTTTATAGCTATATCCAGAAAACTCCAGGCTGTTCCGGGTAGATTCATTATTATACGATCTGATTTTATGTTCAAACCTTTTAAAACTTCTTTAACATCACCAAGAAGTGGTATTACAGTACCTTCTGGTTTGTTTAGCTTAATATTTTCTTTAAGATATTTATAAGCGTCAGGATTGATATCGATAGCATATATTTTCACAGTATGTTCCTTTGCAATTGATATAGAAAATGGTCCGATCCCTGTGAACATATCTACAATAATCTCTTTATCTATCACTTGTTGGGATAGTCTTCTCCTCTCAGTTGCAAGACGTGGGCTGAAGTATACTTTTTTAACATCCAGTTTCAATCTATTACCAAATTCTCTGTGTATTGTGACTGAGTTATCCTCACCAGCAAGATGTTCAAGTTCGCGTGTTCGAATTATTCCCTTTATTTTACTTGTTTTACGATAAACAGCCTTTCGTTTGGTGAATTTAAGTGCTGCTTCTCCAATGATATATTTATATTCATCAAATTCTTCTGGAATTTCTAGTATTACAATTTCTCCTATTATATCAAAGGATTTTTTGATTTCTTCGATAAGTTCTGGGTCTATTTTATCTTTTAGGTAATCTTTAAGGCTTTTAGGGCCTTTTATATGAATTTCAAATTCTGTGTCAACAATGTTAACTTCATAGACATTTAATTCTTCCAGAAGTTCCTTATTTGGTGTGTTAATTAGGGGGATATAAACAAAGTCTTCGACTCGTTTTATTTTCATGTCAAGTTTTATTATGTTGTGATTTAATAGAACTCTACGTATTTTATCTGCGTTGTTCTTTGGAACTTTTATTCCGATCATTGGATTCCTCATTACATTTTTACATCAGCAATTTAATATTTAATACCAAGATTATTAAATTTATCAATTAAACACTAATTAAAGGGAAAGAAAATACTGAAAAAAAGTATACAGGTGATTTATAAATGTTTTACTTTATAGGACTAGGGCTCTACGATGAAAGGGATGTATCTGTTAAGGGAATTGATGCTCTTAAAAAGGTTGATGCTGTTTATGCTGAATTTTATACTGCAAGACTTTTTGGCGGTAGCATAAGTTCTCTTGAGGATACGATTGGATGTGAAATACAAATATTAACAAGGGAAGAAGTTGAAGAGGAAAATATCCCAATTAAAGATGCTCAAAATAGGGATGTAGCATTTTTAAGTGCTGGTGATCCTTTGATAGCTACAACCCATTCAGAAATGTTAATTGAGGCTAGAAAATTAGGATTAGAAACCACTGTTATACATTCCTCGTCTATTTTATCCGCAGCACCGGGAATAGCTGGGCTTCAGGCTTATAAATTTGGTAAAGTAACTACCATACCATTTACAGAAGAAAATTTCTTTCCACATTCTCCATACATGGCAATAAAGTCTAATATGGATTCTGAGCTTCATACTCTTGTGCTGTTAGATATTAGGGCTCATGAAGATCGTTATATGACTGCAAATCAGGGTATGGAATATTTAATGCGTGTAGAATCTGAATTGGGTGCTAATGTTGCCGATGAAAATACTGTTATAGTTGTTGTTGCACGTGCGGGATCAAAAAATCCAGTTGTACGTGCTGATAAGATCAAAAATCTGATAGATGTTGATTTTGGAGGTCCATTACACTGTTTAATGATACCTGCAAATCTTCATTTCATGGAAGCTGAAGCTCTTATAGCATTGGCTGATGCTCCAAAGGAACTATTTAAGGATTATATTTAAAGTTGTAATATAGTTTAAGTATACATTTATTCAAGTTAAAACCTAAATTCTACAGGAGAAAGTATGGAGAATATTAGCTGCGCAAAACCCTTCTTAAAATGGGCAGGTGGAAAGAAACAACTATTAATAGAATTTAATAAGAGACTTCCCAACTATTTAAAAGAGAATGGTTCAATTAGTAGATATGTAGAACCCTTTGTAGGTGGTGGGGCTATGTTTTTTTATCTAAAGAAACATTACATCATTAAGGAATCTATTCTTCTAGACATCAATCGTGAATTGGTAATAGCATATAAAGTAATTAAAAATGATCATAAATCATTGGTATCCATATTATTGGATATTGAAGAAGATCATCTTAATATGGATGAAGATGGGCGTAAAGAGAATTATTATAAAATTAGGGATGTTTATAATCAGGAACTTCCTGGATTTGATTTTTCAAACTATAATAAACAATGGATTGAACGAACAAGTTATCTTATATTTATGAATAAGACATGTTTCAATGGATTGTTTCGTCAAAATAAGAAAGGTGAATTTAATGTACCTTTTGGACTCTATAAAAACCCTAAAATATGTGATGTAACCAACATAGAACTTGTTAACAAGGCTTTAAAAGATACTGAGATTATTTGTGCAGATTTTAGAGCTTCGGAAATGTATATTAAACAGGATACATTCGTTTATATGGACCCTCCATACAGACCATTAACAACAACATCTAATTTTACAAACTACTCTAAAGATGGGTTTAATGATTTTGACCAGGTGAATTTGGCATCTTTTTTTAAAAAATTAGATAAAAAGGGCGCATATCTAATGCTAAGTAATTCAGATCCTAAAAATGAAGATATAAATGATAATTTCTTTGATAAACTGTACAATGGATACAATATTAATAGAGTTAAAGCAAAAAGAAATATTAATCGGGATGCATCTGGAAGGGGTATTATCAACGAGTTAATAGTCAGAAATTATTAATTTAATTATATCACCCATAAAATTGAACAATACCCTAACATCCCAACTTTATTAGACTATTCATATCTTATCAAGGAGTGTTGTCCCACTTTCCATATTATTTCCAGTACCAGATGCTCCAGCAGATATAAGGTTCTTATCCAAATATTCACATTTTTCTACATTTTGGAGAGGTAATAACACATATTTTTTACCATCTTCCTTATTTGCATAGCTAATTTGTATGATACCTCTTAACTCATCTATTTCAATACTTTCAACGCCAAATTCGCCTCTTCTGAAGTTGTGTACATCGCCACTGGTCATACTTACTTCAATTCTTTCTATCATACACAATCACCTTTCCCGATTAATTATATTTAATATATTATTCACAACCCAAATAACTTGAGTTTTTAATAAATATGTTCTAAATTCATAAATTTATTTATAAAAGAAATGTAACATAAAATCATTAGATAAAAAAATTATTCATATTAACAGACTAAAAAACAAATGGTTAAGTTATTAATTGATAGGAAACTGAATACTCATTTCATTAGGGGTTGATTTAATAATGGATTTCATGATAGAAGCTAAAGATCTCACAAAAAAATATGGTGATTTAATGGCTGTTGATGGTCTTAGCATTGGAATAAAAAAGGGAGAAGTTTTCGGATTTCTCGGACCCAACGGTGCGGGTAAAACCACATCAATCAAGATGATGGTGGGACTGTTAAGACCAACAAGTGGTACAGTATATATTAATGGTACAGATGTACAGAAAGTTGAGAAGGGTACAATAGGAATGTGTCCCCAAGAACTTATGCTCTGGGAATATTTAACATGTAAAGAAAGTCTGGATCTTATGGCTGACATGTACGAAGTACCTAAAAAAGTTCGGGATCCAAGGGTTAAAAAATTATTGAACGATCTATTTTTAGTTGAAAAAGCCGACACAATAGTTTCAAAACTGTCAGGAGGTATGAAGAGACGTCTAAATCTTGCTCTTGCTGTGGTTCATGAACCAGAAGTAGTGGTGCTTGACGAACCCTCTGAAGGTCTTGATCCCCAGTCACGTCGTGTTTTATGGAATTATATCCGTGCTATGCGTGATAAAGAAGGAAAGACAGTAATCTTAACAACCCATATAATGGATGAAGCTGACCAGCTAAGTGACAGAATCGCAATAGTAGATCATGGTAAACTCATTAGATTAGACACTCCTGAAAATCTTAAAAAAGAGATTGGAGAGGGAGATGTAGTTGATATGAAAATATCAGACACTTCCAGAAATCAAGATCTTATTAACGAATTGGCTAAAGAGAAAGATGTTATCTCTGTTGTCGAAATAAATGGAAGAATTAACATCAGAGCTCTTAATGCAGTTGCAAAATTGCCTATGATGATGCAAACAGTAGAAAGATTAGATGTTCAAGTAGCAGACATCTCTGTACGCCAAAATACACTTGAAGATGTGTTTATTGATCTTACAGGTACAGGATTGAGGGAATAAAATGAAATTTATAAGTATAGCAGTAAAAGATTTTAAAGAACTTGTTAGAGATAGAAGAGGCCTATTTTTTATCTTATTATTCCCCATATTTTTCATGATGATATTTGGATTTGCATTTGGTGGTATGGGCGAGAATAACACACCCCATAACATTGCAGTTGTAAATCTTGATCAGGGCACAATAAATTCGACTGGAAGTAATGTGAACTATGGAAACAATCTTACAGCAGAGCTCCAAGATCAAAACTACCCTCAAAACAACGATGTTAAACTGTTCAACGTCACAACAACCAGTGACAGTAATGCAAAAGATCTTCTAAGAACAAGAACTGTAGATGCAGAACTCGTAATTCCAGCGAACTTCTCAGATTCAGTGCAATCTCTTATAAATAATACCATACTGTCAAGCACGGGACAGACATCTTCAGCAAATAAAATAACTTCAACAATAACAATAAGTGGTGACACAAGTTATATTGGATTTGGAGTAGCACAGGGAACACTTGTAGGATATTTAAGCCAGTACCAGCAAGGAATAGTTACAGCGATAACAGGTGCTCAACCCGTCCAATATATTAATACCTCTGTACAATCTGTTGCGGGAACTAGTTCATTTACAGAATTTGACTTCCTTGCCCCGGGTATGATGGTATTTGCAATTCTTTTACTTGCAACAACTGTAGCTGCTATTCTTACAAGAGAAGTTGAAAGCGGTACATTGTTAAGGTTAAAAATTTCGAAAATGCGTTCATTTGACCTTCTATTTGGAGGTCTAATACCATGGTCACTAGTAGCAGGAGCACAAGTAGTTATCCTTCTAGTAGTTGCTATACTTCTTGGACTGAAATGGCAGGGAAGTGTTTACTCCATATTACTCGCCATAGTTATAGGGATCATAGCAGGTATTGCATCAATATCATTGGCCATGATAATCGCATCATTTGCTAAAAATGATAGACAAGCTGCAAATCTTGGAACATTAATAGTTGTGCCAACGGCTTTCATTACAGGTTCATTCTTCCCGCTTCCTGCGGAGTACGTAAATCTCTTCGGTCACTCATTCCAAATTTACGATATTCTTCCATGGACCCATACATTAACTGCATTGAGGTCGGTTTTGGTATATGGATCTGGATGGAGTGTAGTATCCTCTGATGTTATTATAAGTGCAGTACTAGCACTAATTCTATTCGTAATTGGTGTATTCCTGTTCTCCAAGACGCGGTTAGGGGCAGAAAGTTAAGATTTATACGAATTTATTATAAGAGAGGCTAAATATATGACAGAAAAACATGGACATATGCATCATGGAAAAACATCTAAAAACATACTTAGTGCAGGGGAGGTGTTGAAAGCCACCGAACTTAAACTAGGAAATAGTTTCCTTGATGCTGGATGTGGTGATGGTTACATTTCACTAGAAGCTTCAAGTATTGTTGGAGATAAGGGTAGTGTCTATGCATTGGATGTTTATCCAGAATCTATTGAAACTGTAAAAAAGGAAATTAAAACTAGGAATTTAGGTAATATGGAAGCAATATTAGCCGATATTACAAAAATTATCCCTCTAGATGCAGAAATAATAGATGTTGTACTCATGGCAAATGTTTTACATGGATTTGTTGCTGAAAGAGAAGTTGAAGAGGTAATGAACAACATCTCTAGAGTTCTAAAGCCTGGTGGTGTTTTTGCAGTTGTAGAATTTAGAAAAATTGAAGGTAATATAGGACCTCCATATGATGTTAAAGTATCTCCAGAAGATGTTTCTAATATACTTTTAGAACATGGATTTGATATTAGCGACACTCAACTGGTTGGAAAATATCATTATATTGTAAATGGTATAAAAAAACCATAAATAATAATTAAATTTAAAATAATCTCCAATTTTGAGATTATTTTGTTTATTCTTTTTTTAATTCTTTTTAAAAGAGATTTACGATAATATATCATTTAGTTTAAATTAAATCCATCTATACAGATGACCATTGTTAGGATATCCGTTACTTAAAATAACTATTTAATCAGATTATATATCCCAAAAAAAAGAATTAAATTTGTTTATTTTAGTATAGCTGAGTATATTTATCTATGAAATCTTTATGATCCCTATCGAGTAACCTTAAAGCAGTCATGGCCTCTGGAGATGTGCAGCATCTTTCTTCGACCAGGTTTCTTAGCGTTCCATTTCTAATATGTTCCTGCACTTCACGTATTATAAATTCAATGGTATTTTTATTGTATTCCCTGAGCTCTTCAGTACTCAAATCGAATATTTTATACACACCAAGATCATATTTAGTTGAAGGTGTTAAAAGAGTGTTTATACTGGCATAAAACTCTCCAATAACGGTGTCAAATAGATCTACTCCCATATAAGCTAAAAATGGGATAAATGAAGGCTCTGCGAAAGGATAATAAATTGCTGAATTAGGATTAATGTTTTCACGTATCATAACAATTATATCAACAAGATCTCTTGATCTTTTCATGAGTTCTTCAGGATTTGCAATCATCAACACAGTATTTCCCAGTTCCTCTAATCTAATGGCACATTCAACCCTTAAATCAGAATATTTGGACCCATGCACAATTCCAATTCCATTTTTCCCACTTAACCTAGCATTTTCCACAGTAGAGTTTACCGACCAAGATGCCAATGTTTTTGGAACATTATATGGCATTGGTTCATCCTTTAATATATTTAAAGGATTTTCTATCAGGATTATTCCTGGTGTTTCTCTTTCAGAGTACTTTCCTAGTCTTGCTGGGCCGTCATGCATTTTTATTTCCATCATATTTTGATCACCGGGTAAAATTATATCCTAAAATTTGAATTTATAAATATTTAATCGTATTATTAATAAACTAATTGTTGAACCATTACTCTAATGTTATTTTCTATTAAGACAACCAATATTGTGTAACCTAAAAGGTTACAGTTGAAAATTTTTACAAAGGGTTTATATATCCTTAGATATACCTACGATATGAAAATTACAAGTTTTCACATTGAGCCGATTAATGATCATATGATCAGGGCGTGAAACAGAATGAAAACCTTAAAACGCTTAAAAAATTTGTTAAGTGGAGAAGAGAATAAAGAAGAAGAGAAAACAGAAACTCCCCAGGGAGAAACAGCACAAAAAGTTACAGAGACTACAATTAAAGAAGACCAACCAAAAGAATCAAGTGAAAAAACCGAAGATGTAAAATCTAAAGCCGAAGAAAAAACAGAAGAAGTAAAATCTCAAGCTTCAAAAACAGTTGAAAAGGAAGAAAAACCTGCAAAATCCAAAACAGATAGGAGTGGTAAAATGACTTTACTCGAAGGAAGAGAAGAAGAAGTGATAACCCGTAAGAATATTGATCCAGATTTCAAACAGGAAATAATGGATGCTGGAGCAGAATCAGTGGCATTATGTTTCCAATGCGGTACCTGTACCGGTGCATGTCCTTCAGGAAGAAGAACACCTTACAGGATCAGACAAGTTGTAAGAAAGGCTGTTATGGGACTTAAAGAAGAAGTAATTGCTGACGACACCATATGGATGTGCGCAACATGTTACGAATGTCAAGAAAGATGCCCAAGAGGAATTAAAATCGTGGACATCGTTAAAACTGTGAGAAACTTCGCAGCACAGGCAGGATACATGGCACCAGCACACAAAGCTACAGGTTCATTTGTTATCAAAACAGGACACGGAGTTCCTATTAACGATAAAACAATGGCACTCAGGAAAAGCGTTGGACTAGGAGAACTACCACCAACAACCCACCAGTTCCCAGAAGCACTGGAAGAAGTTCAGAAAATTATGAAAGCCACAGGATTCGACAATCTTATAGGCTGGAACTGGGAAAAAGGGGAGTTAGAGTAAGGAGGAATCACAATGGCATTTGCATATTTCTTAGGATGTATAATGAACAACAGATACCCTGGTATTGAAAAGGCAACCAGAGTAATGTTTGACAAGCTCGATATTGAGTTAAACGATATGGAAGGAGCATCATGCTGCCCAGCACCAGGTGTTTTCGGTTCATTCGATAAAACAACATGGGCTGCAATAGCTGCAAGGAACATAACCATAGCAGAAGACATGAATTCTGATATAATGACAGAATGTAATGGATGCTTCGGTTCACTCTACGAAACCAATCACCTCCTCAAAGAAGATGAAGAGATGATGACAAAGATCAACGGAGTCCTAGCTGAAGCTGGAAGAGAATTCAAAGGAGAAGTAAACGTAAGACACTTCGCAGAAATTCTTTACAACGATGTTGGACTAGCTAAATTGTCAGAATCAGTAAAAACACCATTAAATCTTAACGTAGCAGTTCACTATGGCTGCCACTTCCTTAAACCAAGTGCAGAAATAAACATCGATGACCCAATCAGACCAACCATACTCGACGAACTCGTCGAAGTAACCGGTGCAAAATCTGTGGATTACAAAGACAAAATGATGTGCTGTGGTGCAGGTGGAGGCCTACGTTCACGTGACCTAGATGTTACACTCGACTACACCAAGGAAAAACTCGACAACATGACAGCAGCTGGAGTAGATGCAATTGTAAATGTCTGCCCATTCTGTCACCTTCAGTTCGATGTAGGACAAACAGAGGTAAACAAGAAGTACGGAACAGACTTCAAAATACCAGTTTTCCACCTTGCTCAACTCTACGGCCTTGCAATGGGATTAAAAAGAGAAGACTTAACTGTAGATGCACACATCACACAGACAGACTCTGCTCTTTCAAAACTTGATGAGATAACTGGAGGAGAATAATTATTTATTCTTCTTTAATTTATTATTTTTTTTAATGTAATCTGTATTCTAAAGATTTTTTTCAATAGTTATTTACATAATAGCAAAAAACTTTAAATTTAAAAGTCAAAGATTTATCTGAATTTTAAATTGTTTATAAAGAATTAAAAAAAAGAAGAGGTGTTATTTTGTTTGTTGCAACTCTAGTCGGTGTATTCCGCTTTAAAGATCTACCTGATAAATACGGGCCATTTGCACAGCACAAAGCTTCAATAGAGAAAAGAACAATTGAAGATAGTGACGAAATTGCGATACTGAATATAGCAGGTACTGAAAGTAACCATGTGCTATTTTTAGACTCGTATAAAAATATTAAAGAAATAGAAGAAGAATTAAAGATAGTTGATGCTGAACTTAATTACAACTCCAAAAAGATATTGGAAGGACATTTATGACTGATTTACCAGTTGAACAGACATGGATGGTCTTGGTTGAATTATTAACTGACCTTAGAAAGAAAAAAGTTGTTATAGATACAAAAATTCCAGAAAATATTAGGATGGCTAAGACAACCATAAATTTCTACAAGGTTAACCCAGCTGATCCTGAGAGGATGAAGGAATTAAAAAGGATAAATGACTTTATGAACGCTGCTCAAAATAAATTAATCGATCTGGCAGAAAATATAGGGGACGATTATAAAGATCAATGGATAAAAAAGCTTACAAAGGCATCTCGTGGTGAGAAATTATATGATATACCTGAAGAAAAATCTTCATTTGTAATTGGAGCACCTCCAGGATTTTCAATGGTTAGACTCACATTCAAAGTACCATTATCCGAAGAAAGGGTACAGGAAATTGCTGAATACAACAACGTGATCATCGAGTTTCAAACTGACACTATTATTGTTATTTATGGTGATAAGAAAAATATTCAGGACAGTTTGAAGGAAATGTCATCATTTTTCACTGAACAGATAGAATAGAATCCCCCAGATATGATATAAAAAAGATAATTACTTGGATCTATTCAATTTATTTTTAATAATTATTTAGTTAACTATATCTAGAATATATTTTCAATTCAATACAAATAAAAAAAAACCATTTGGAGAATATTGCCCATGAAAATCCTAGCAGTAAGTGACATTCACGGTAAACACACTAAGATCATAGAATATCTAAATAAAAATCCAGTTGATTTAATAATATTGACGGGAGATATTACAAACTTTGGGCCAAGTGAACTAGCCGAAGAGATACTTAATGAAATATCTTCTTTTGATACCCCTGTACTTGCAATACCTGGAAATTGTGATCCTATTGATCTTTATGGAAATATCGAAAATTCAAGGGCAATAAATATACACGGAACAAGTGTTACTATAAAGAATATTGCTATTTGTGGCTTTGGTGGTTCAAATCCAACACCATTCCACACTCCATTAGAATTTGATGAGATCGAAATCTATGATGGAGCTAAAAGGGTCATGGATAGTATTAAAGACAATGAGATAACTCTTTTTGTTACACATGCCCCTCCTATTGGAACTAAAACAGATATTCTTCCATCAGGTGATCATGTTGGAAGTGAAAGTATTAGAAGAGTGATTGAAGAATATCAACCTTCTTTAAATCTTTGTGGACATATCCATGAGTCAATGGCAATGGATGAAATAGGTAAAACCAAAGTCATTAATCCTGGAATGTTAAAAGATGGACATGTCTGTTTAATAACCATTGATGATTCTGATGAAGAGAATATTAAGGTTACACCTGAGATTATAGAAATTTAATGTTAGCATTCAAAAATTATAGAAAATGATTTAAGCAATGCACGTTTAAAATTATTTAAAGTTTGATAGTTAGATAGTTCCATTTTTGGCCCTATTTAGTTCTTTGAGGTGAGAAATTGAAAAAGATATTGGTTGAAGGGGAAGTTGGTGGAAAAAAATATAGGGAACCCTTTTCGAAAGGGGTATTATCAAGGTCATTAACCAGGGCTGATATGGATCCTGATAAGGCTTACACATTTGCTTCACAGATAGAAGCTCATCTCACAGATATAGGGATAAAGGTCATAACATTGGACGATATGATTGTTATTGTAAGGGAAAAGCTTAGGGAAGAAGATGCTGAAATAGCAGAAAAGTATGGACTTTGGAAAAGGATTAGAAAATGTGATGAACCTCTGATTGTATTGATTGGTGGTGCATCTGGTGTTGGTACTTCATCCATAGCCTTTGAAGTTGCTAATAGGCTTGGAATACGTAACATGATAAGTACCGACATGATACGTGAGGTAATGCGTAAAATAGTTTCNNACCATATATGAATCCAGTTACACTGCTTACAGATCACTTAGGATACCTCCACCACCAGAATTTGATGAAGTATTAATAGGATTCCGTGACCATGTCGACACGGTTAGCATAGGAGTTGAAGCCGTTATCGAAAGATCTCTAAAGGAAGGTATCAGCATAGTAATAGAGGGTGTTCATATAGTCCCAGGATTCATAAGTGAGGACCTTGTTAAGAGACACAATGTGAACATGTTTATACTAACTCTCCAAGATGAAGAAGTACACAAAGGAAGATTTTACTCAAGATGCAGACAAATGTGGGCGAGAAGACCTCTTAAACGTTATATGAACTCTTTTGGAGCTATACGGCGAACTCTCAAATATTTCGAAAGCCAAGCAAATAAACATCACATCCCAGTTATTGAGAACATCGATGTTACAACAACAATAGACTCCATAATAGAAAACATTACTAAGACCTATGGAAGTGAAGAAGATGTTAAAGAAGATAAAAGTTAAAGATGTAATGAGCAAGAAAGTTATCAGTGTTTCTCCCAGTGAATTTGTAGTTTTTGCCTTTGAGAAGTTAATGAAGCATAAAATAAGTTCCCTTCCAGTTATAAACGGCGAAGAATTAGTTGGAATTGTAACAGCAACAGATCTGGGTCATAACCTTATTTTAGATAAATATGAAATAGGAACTATTGTTGAGAATGCCATGGTTCAAGATGTTGTGTGTGTAAGTCCTGAAGATGATCTAATGACAACAGTGAGGAAGATGAATGATTTTGGATCAGAGGGAGACATAATAAACCAGCTAGTAGTTAGAGACAACGATAAAATTGTTGGAATAATTTCAGATGGTGATATTATAAGGGCAATTAAAACTTAAATTTATTTAATTACCTTTTAAATATTCATTTAACCTTCTTAATCATCTAAAAAAAAAATAAGGAAATTATTTAGAACTTTAAATTTAGCTTATTTTATTTGTTTGGTGTTACACGAGGTTTAAAAGATTCACAGAGACTTGGATATTTTTTATTCAATTCAGTATCAAGTTTTTCAACGATTTCTTCTTCGATTTCCTCGCTATGTTCAGTGTTTACAGAAAATTGATTACCCTCAATGTTTGCAGTTATATATTCAGTACCCATTTGCATTTCAAATTCAACTGGTTTATTTTCATCCATAGTTTTTATAATGTCGTCAATGATTGGATCTGTTAATTTAAGGAGTTTAGGTTCTTCAGGTACATAGGTATTCTCTTCTGTTGCTATTTTCTTTAATAAGAACGGTGCACAACCTTCTGTTCTTGCAGCTTTCCTATTGGTCCAGAATAAAACTGTCATTAACTTTTTTCTAGAGTCCAGGGAGCTCTCAAATTCTAAAGTTTTCATGTTAAACCTCCTATTTTAATTTATTTCCAATAATTATAAATCTATGATCTCTAATGCTAATTTTGAACCAATTTCATAACATTTTTCCAAGTCTTCCTCAGTTGGTACGTAATTCACTTTGATCTGATCGTTTACTTCAAATCCGCATTTTTCAAGTTCATCTGCAAGTATTTTTGGTGCTTCACCACTCCACCCCTTAGATCCGAAGGTCACAGCTTTACGTATTATGCCCGTTTTACCGAAATTTAAACCCCTGAGATAAAATATAAGATCACCAATACTTGGATAAATCTGATTGAACATTGTAGGTACTCCCAATAAGATAGCTTTACTATCTAAAATATCGGTAACAATGCTACTACGTTCATCTGAATGAAGGAAATACATTTTCACATCCACATCTTGGCTCATAACGCCCTCTGCTAATGCCTGTGCCATCATTTGTGTAGATCCATGCATTGTATCGTATACAATTGTTACCTTATCCTCACATTTCCCTGTGGCCCATCTTGTATAGGCATCTATTATCTTCATAGGATCTGTCCAGATCATACCATGTGATGGTGCAATCATCCTTATCTTATCAAGTAACTCCAAGCTCGTTACTTGTTTGAATTTGTTAAGTACAAGACTCGAAAGTGGTGTGAGTAAGTTGGCATAAAACTTGGCTGCAGCATCCATAAGCACATTTTCTGGAATATCACTATCATAACGATCCTTTAAACAGAGGTGCTGACCAAATGCATCATTTGAAAATAGTATGCCATCCTCCAGTAGTAGGGTGAACATGCTGTCAGGCCAGTGTAACATCTGAGCTTCGAGAAATACCAGTTGTTTCCCACCAAGGTCAAGTGTTTCACCAGTTTTAACTATCTTGAAATCTACATCATCTAATGATGAATAATGCATTTTTAACCCCTTAACTGCTGCCGCAGTACAATAAACTGGTGCTTCAGGGAATTTTTTGCATATTTCTACAAGTGCACCACTATGATCTTTTTCAACATGATTCTGGATTATTATGTCCAGCTTGAGTTCTCTATTCTCTTTTTCAAAAGCATCTCTGATTCTTCCCCACAACTGAGCAGAAGTTCCAGGATAGGTATTATCAATAAGTGCTACTTTATCCCCGAAAACTAAATACGCATTATAAGTTGTTCCATTAAGAGTATATCCATGGTAATCTCTTATATCCCAATCCAAAACTCCAACCCAGTAAACATTATCTGTTATTTTAATTGCATCGGCTTTCATTTTTCACACCTCAAATTAAAAGATAAATCCTATTTAATATTAATAATACATTCTATATATTTTTTGGTAAAATAATTTCGTTGAATTTGTAATGGCAGATTTATAATACTTAAATTAATTAAAAACGATAATATATTGATAATAAAGAGTTTTTATACCTTATAATTTCGCATATTCCAATTAAACATCTATCTAAAACTTTCAGATTAATGCAGTTATTATGTAGTACAATGATCCAGATATTGCTATACACGCAGGAATTGTTATAATCCAAGTTGTTGCAATATGTTTTATAACATCTAATTTAACAGTAGCTGTGCCCCTTGCCATACCAACGCCTATAACGGAACCAACAAGGGTTTGGGTTGGGGATATTGGTAATCCCATTGAAGCAAAAAGTATGGTGATACTTCCAGCTGAAATTTGTGCTGAAAACCCTCTAGTAGGTACCAATTCTGTTATTCGCCTTCCTATTGTTCCAGTTATCCTGTTTCCTGCAATTAAAATACCAAGTACAAGCGCTATTGCCCCTAGGAATTTAATGGAAAACCCAAGTGTCGGACCAACTGTGACGTATAAAACTCCTGTGGCAGCTGCAATATCTATGGCACCAACACCAAGAGCTGCGAAGGATGAACTTCCAATTTGAAAGTAGGAAAATAACTTTTCTGAACGATCCTTGGCCCCTATATTATTTTCGATCTTGTTGAGATAACCCCTTTTCAATACATAGTACGCCAGATAACCAGATGCAAGTCCGATTAAAGGAGAGAAAACCCAGCTTGCCATAATATAACCAATTGTTGTCCATTGCAAATGATTGAAACCGGCATATACAAGTCCATAACCTATAACAGAGCTCACTATTGCATCGGAACCCGATATTGGTATTTTCTTTAGTATTGTGATGGTTATCCATATACCGGCCGATACAGTTATTATAAATGCTCCTAGCCCGGTCATGAACTCGATAGGTACAATTCCACTTCCAACAGTTTTTATAACTGTACTACCAAGGAATAATGCCCCTAAAAATTCAAATAAAGCACCTAGCATCAGGGCTTTTCGCATTGTAAGGGCTCCACTACCTACGGCTGTGCCCATAGAATTTCCTATATCGTTGGCGGCTATGTTGAAAGCCATGTACATGGCAGTTATAATACCAATAATCAGTATCCAATTCATAATTATATCTTATATTGTGAAATATAAAAATATTTTTTGTTTTAAGCAATAATTTTGAATAAAATTCTGTTTAAATAATTATTTTTAAAATTTATTTATGGATCGATCACAAGGTTCAAATACTAATAAACATAAAGATTAAGTGGGCTAGACCGGAGGGTTAGGGGTCCTTTGTAAGCGCATATCCCCTTATGGCGCGGTCGAAGTTTGAGAGGCGGCAGATCAACCGGGTTTTGGCCCAGGATCTTGATGTCGAAACTTCGTCCCACAGGATCAGTGGTAGCAGGATTTGGGCTGTAGGGCCTGAATTTACTGTTTTAACCATGGGAACGGGTCAGGTCTGGAAAGAAGCAGCTCTACTGTGGACAGCTGATGCTTGCGGAGCAACGGGGTGGAGTCAGGTTTCTGGATCACCAACTCTCGTGAGGTTTGTCCACTTTCGAACATGCCCATTAAAATTAATATTCATTGAGGGCATTAAATAAAATTCCAAAAGCTTTTAAACCATGGCTAATAAATGATTTGAATACGAGTATTTTAATTTGTTACTAAATTTACATATTTTAAACAATTTTTTGTAGAATAATTTGTAAGTATATAAGTCGGGGTGGCCCAGCCTGGTACGGCGGTGGACTGCTAATCCACTGATCCTTTGGATCACCCGGGTTCAAATCCCGGCCCCGGCGTTTAATTATAACCTTTGGTGAAAATAATGAAGGTTAAAATCATTCAAGGAAAAATTTTTCCAACTTCACCATTTGATTTTTCTAAATCTATGAATTTTATGAATATGTTTGCACCATCTAACGGTGAACAAATATTAAATGAACAATCCTTTACCAAAGCTGTTTATATAAAGGATCAAACTTTGGGTTTTAAACTCACAGATCAAGGAACTGTTGAAAAACCAGCTTTATCATATACTTTTTTTTCAGATAAAACCATAACAGACGATATTAAATCTGAACTATTAGATAGAATAAAATTTTATCTGAGTTTGGATGATGATTTAAAACCATTTTATAGTCATGGACTGGATGATAATGCTTTTAAGTCAGTGATAAACAAACTTTATGGATTACATCAAGTTAAATTTTTAACCCCATTTGAAGGTGCTGGATGGGCTGTTTTAAGTCAGAGAATCTCAATGAAAGCAGCTCATACAATAAAAGAAAGGTTTACACGATCTGTAGGTGATAAAATAACCATCGAAGGTGTTGATTATTGGACCTTTCCATCGGCTGATCAGATCCAAGATTTGGGATTAGAAAAACTTATTTCTATTCTTAAAAATAGTAGAAAATCTGAGTATCTCTTCAATGTTTCAGAATCATTTGCAGAAGTTGATGAGGACTTTTTAAGGAAAGCCCCTATTGAAGAAGTTAAAAATTGGCTACTTAACATAAAGGGTATAGGTGAATGGTCTGCTCATTTAGAACTTATAAGAGGCCTTGGCAGGATGGATGAGCTTTCTGGAAGTGATAGAATGCTCATAAAATGTGCCGAGAAAGTGTATGGTTCAAAAATTACAGAATTGGATCTTAAAAAGATAGAAGAGGGATATGAAGATTATAAAGGTTACTGGGAGTATTATTTGAGAACTGTTTGTTAAAATATCAAGGATATTATCAAGTATTTAAATTTTAAAATTTATTTAATTTTTTTATTATTATATTTGCTTTAAATACTTTATGGCATGGCCCAATCTTTTTATACCTTCCTCTATCTTTTTTTTATTAGAATTCGAGAAGTTTAACCTCAATGTATTAGTTTCAGGATTATTTGAATAGAATGCTTCACCAGGTACAAATGCAACATTCTCTTTTATTGCAATTTCAAATAGCTCCATTGAAGACATGTCCTCTGGGAGAGTTACCCATAAAAACATGCCACCTTCGGGTTTGGTGTATTTAACATCGGATGGGAAGTATTTTTTGATCATATTCACCATACAATCCCTTTGTATCCGATACATATCCCTTATATCCTGTATATGATTTTCTACATCGTACCCTGTTAGGTAGTGGTGTACTATCATCTGTGTTAAATAGTTTGAATGCAGATCTGATGCCTGTTTTGCTGTGATAAGATGGTTCATAATTTCCTTATCTGCAACAATCCATCCAAGCCTCATACCGGGTGATACAATTTTTGAGAAAGAACCAAGAAGCACAGAGTTTTCAATATAATTTTTAATAGATGGCAAATCTTCTCCAATAAATCTTATCTCACCATAGGGATTATCCTCTACTAAAATGGTGTTATTCTCATTGAATATATCACCAATTTTCTCCCGTTTATTTTTTGAATAAGTTATACCTGTAGGATTCTGGAAATTAGGGATCGAGTAAAAAAACTTAGGATTGAAAGACTCCACCATATCTTCAAGCACTTCGAGATCTACACCATCTTCTAAAAGTGGTATTGAAACAAATTTGGGTTCATACAAACCAAATGATTGTATGGCAGCCAGATAAGTAGGTCTTTCAATCAGCACCACATCATCACGGTTTAGAAATACTTTACCAATTAAATCCAATCCCTGTTGTGATCCATTGATCATGAGAATATTATCCGGATTTACATCTAAACCAGAATTTTGATATCTTTTAGCAATATAATCCCTTAAAGGTTTGTATCCTTCAGTTGAACCGTACTGAAGAGCTTCATTGCTTGAATCTTTAAAAACAGCAGCAGCTGATTCTGCAATTTCCTTATGTGGGAATGAAATGGGATTTGGAAGTCCACCAGCAAATGATATAATATCAGGATCCTCTGTAACTCGAAGAATTTCTCTTACAAATGATCTCGGTACGTTACTCATTCTGTCTGCAAATAATTCTTTCATTTAACCCCATCTCCCATTAATTATTCAAAAAAATATGAAACACTTCAAATATCGTATCAATTAAACTGTAAATATTTATAATATTTCATGGTCTGTTATATAATGCCCTAATTATCTGCTACCATACTTTTTAACATGATCCCATGCTTTTTTATATTTACTATTGTCCGTATAAATGGACATATCTTCCCTGTTGAATATTTTTCTATCTATTCCAACCGGACAGACCTTGATACAGATACCACAAGGAGATTTATAATCTTTCCTGAGCATTTTACTCCTTGTTGCACACGCTATTTTATCAATTGGCCTATAACTTTTAAGGGAATTATCATTCGATTCTACCTGTTTAGGAATGGCATTTACTGGACACTGGTTAATACATCTTTCACAATGTGTGCAGAAGTCGTCTCCTGTGATTGGATCTCCCTCGATTATGGCAGATGTAAATATGGATGTGAATCTAACCCGTGGCCCATAATCCTTGGTGAGTAGAACATTATTCTCCCCAAAGGATCCCATACCTGCCAGATAAGCTGCATGTTTATGGGAAAAGAATGCCACAGGATTTTCAAGAAGAATATCTATATTCCCATAACCATCCCTTGGAAGATATATTGAAGGACAACCCTTTTCAGTTAGATAATTTGAAATTTCATATGCCTTACTGTCCAAAAGATTGTTTACTATCGTATAAAGTTCATGATAATAAATTGAAGGCGCTGTTTCAACAATGGGAAGTTGAACAGGAAGACCAATAACAATAACTGTTTTAACTTCAGTATATATTGATTGTGGCCAGAATTCTTCAGGTATCCATTCATTAAACTTGTTTGGAAGTTTTTTTGGAGGATCAGCCCATCTTTCGACGGGAGCAAATCCAATCAAAGGAATACCCATTTCACGAGCTTTGATAATCAGCTCCTCTTTAATTGTTTTAACTTTCATCAAACACCGTTTAATAATAATATTATATATCCACAGATTCTAATCTGTTCATAGCCTCTTCTAGTTGGGTATAGGATGTTGCATAGGATAGTCTTACATGATTTTTTCCATGAATCCCAAATGCTCTTCCATTTACCATAACAACTCCCTTTTCTAGTCCTTCCTTAATGAATTCAACAGGATCATCAACACGGGGAAATACATAGAATGCTCCATAAGGTTTGATACATTCAATTCCCATATCATTCAGTCTTTTAACAACTAAATTTCTTCGTCTTTTGAATTCAGAGACCATTTCATCTACACTATTTTGAGGACCTTCTAATGCAGCTAAAGCTCCTTTTTGAACCATGGAACTTGCACAAGCTGTTGTATATTGATGTATTTTCAAAAGTTCTTCGATTATTTCTGAATTAGCAGTTACATACCCTATTCTAAACCCGGTCATTGCATAGGATTTTGAGAATCCATTTATGGTAATTCCATTCTCACAAAATTTGGCTGGACTGTGATGTTTTTTATCGTATATTATTTTCTCGTACACTTCATCAGATATTAAATAAATACCTTTATCATCTGCAATTTCGGCTATTGCTTTAATATCTTCCTTTTTCATAACACTTCCAGTAGGATTTGAAGGTGAATTCAAAATAATAGCCTTGGTCTTGTCAGTTATTGCATCAGTTACGTCTTCAGATGTCATTCTGAGTTCATTATCTATTTTAAGCTTAACTCCACGAGCAACACCCCCAGCAAGATTAACACATGCCTTATACGATAAAAAACCAGGATCAGGAATTAAAACTTCATCACCAAGGTCTACCAATGCCTGCATACACATATAAATGGCTTCACTGGCACCAACAGTGACCAGGATAGATTCTGGAGATGCATCGATCCCATTATCTATTTTAAGCTTTTTTGATATTGCTTCTCTTAATTCAAGGATTCCCATATTTGATGTGTAATGGGTGAAACCTTCTCGCATAGCAATTGAAGTTGCTTCTATTATATGTTCAGGGGTGTTGAAGTCAGGTTCTCCAAGCCCAAGGTTTATTGAATTTTTATCCGCTTTTTCGAACATCTTCCTTATCTCAGAAAGATTTATTGATCTAACACGTTTTGAGGGTTCCATAATTTTTACCATACTTATTTTTGTTTTCAATTATATATATCGAATTAATGTCAGGGTTAAATAGATCACTGGGTCTGTATGATGTTGTGAGTCTAGTTATTGGTACAATTGTTGGTGCAGATATATATATTGCAGCATCATTTGGAGCAGGACTTTTAGGGCCTTTTGCAGTGTTTGCATGGTTAATAGCAGGATTAATGGCCATTGTAATAGCTTTATGTTTTGCAGAATGTTCATCTTTAGTGCCCGAAGTTGGGGGTCCCTATGCCTATGCTAAGAGAGCTTTTGGAAATTTTACTGGATTTATTGCCGGATGGTCTCTGTTATTAGCAGAATGGAGTTCAATAGCCGTATTTCCCCTGGCCTTTGTTGCATATCTTGAATTTTTTATTCCACACATGCCCCAAGTTTTTCAAATCATAATTAAATTTCTTTTTGTGTTATTTTTAACCTTTATTAATTACTTTGGAGTGCGTCAGGCTGGTAAAGCCAATGATATTTTAACAGTTCTTAAAATAGCCCCAATACTGATATTTACAATCGCAGGAATAGCATATTTCATATTAAAACCAGCACTGCTAATTGCAAATTTCACACCCATAGCACCCTTAGGGTTTGGTGGTCTTGGAAGTGCCATTGTACTTATATTTTGGGCATATGTTGGATTTGAACTAGTTACTGTTCCTTCTGATGAGATAATTGATTCAAAAAGAACCATACCATTAGCAATTGGTATTGGAATGGGAGTTATTGCTCTTTTCTATATTATAACCAATTTCGTAATATTAGGTCTGGTCCCATGGATGCAACTTTCATTATCAACTGCTCCTCTTTCATTAGCTGGTTACACACTTGTTGGTACAATCGGTGCAGGATTTTTAAGTATAGGTGCATTACTTTCAATTTCAGGATCTGATGAGGCAGGAATTTTGTCAGCTGCACGGATTCCATATGCAATGGCTGCAGATGGATTACTACCAAGAATGTTTGCCAAAGTACATCCAAAATATGAAACACCATATGTTTCTCTAATAATTCAAGGTATTGTAACATTTGTAGCTGCTGTATTCGGTACCATAAGTCAACTTATAATCTTATCAGTTTTTACATTATTATTCTGCTATCTTTTAACATGCGTCTCGGTATTTCCTCTGAGGAAAGAATATAGTACTGGAGGATTTAAACTGCCATGGATAGTACCTGTTTTGGGAGTACTTGTGGCAATTTATATAATGTCTCAATGTGCTATTAACCAGATACTTATTGGAGGTGTTTTAATAATTTTAGGAATACCTGTATATGCAATATTTGCTCCAAGAACCGAGATTAAAACAGCCAGAAGGGAACTAAGAGAAGGAGAAGATTATGTTTCACAGACTATTGAGAGGGATGAAATATTTCTTGCAAAATTCATTAAACAGGTGCGTGAACTGATCATTAGAACTAGAAGAAAATTTGGTTAAGTTTTCAATATAAAAAGTAATAAATTAATATATAATAATTTAATCACAAGCTCCGCAGTTATAACATCCAAATTCTTCACACCATGGAGTTAAATTCCCATTTAATGCTTTATTATACTCATCTTTGAGAAATGTATCGCTTATCCCAACATCTATATTTTTCCATGGAAGAGTATCGTTTAGATCCCATTTATATGCTAATTCTGTCCACTCCTTAACTGAAATCTTTTCATTCATAGAACGCTCAAGAACATCACCTAAACTTTGACCACTCATTGATAAAACATATTGTATCAGGGCATTTTTTGGATTTTCTATCTTAAACGATTTTATTTTGATAATTGAATTTATATAATCTATCTTTGATTTGAGCTCTTCCAAGTTAAATCCTTCCCACTGAAACGGTGTATGAGGTTTGGGTATGAATGGATTTATACTCAAACGTACCTGATTTTTTCTCTGTCCCATCCTAATAAGTTCTTTAATATAATCCCCCAGATATCTAATATCATTTTGGTTTTCTGTTGGAAGTCCCAGCATAAAATAAAGTTTAACATTCAAACTGTGTTTAAATGCAGTTTTAATTGTACTCTCGATCATTTCATTGGTAATGGATTTATTAGCAGCTTTCCTTACCTTCCAAATTGATTCGGGTGCAATGGTAATTGTTTTAAGTCCGCTTTGTTTTAGGATTTCGAGAAGGTTATCTGTAATAGATTCGATCCTTAACGATGGTGTTGTTACCTGAAAGCCCATTTCATATAGTCCCTCACATAATTCTTCCATTTTACTATGATCTGAAACAGCTGCACCTATTAATGCAATCTTTTTAAGTCCTGTTGCACGTCCACCTCTCTCAGCAATCTTAAAAAGTTCTTTAATAGGCATTTCCCTNNNNCTTATTGGGTGACATGCATCCTTAAGATCAGGCACAGTCACCATTTTAACTGGATGATCCGGTAGATAAACACCATCTATATCCAGAAATGATTCTAAATTATTTCTAGGATCATCTAATTCAAGATATTTGTCCAATAACTCGTCAAGTATCATTTCAGCTTCTCCAACCACAAACAGGTCAATAAATTTACTCATTGGCAACGGATTTGAACTTGAACAAGGACCTCCCGCAATTACAAGCGGATGGGTTGAGTTTCTATCCTCCTTATTAATGGGTATTCCCCCATTTTTTAACATACTTAAAACATTAAAATAATCCTGTTCATATTGAAGTGAAAAACTTACAATATCAAATTCTTTAAGATATGTTCCTGTTTCAAGGCTTTTAGATGTTGGATAAACCACTCTTTCACAGTAGATATCTTCCCTACTATTTAAGAAATCGTATATTATATTAAATCCCAATGAAGACATGGCGCTTCTGTAGAGATTCGGGTAGCATGATGCAAATCTAAGGTCAACTTTGCGTATGTCCTTAACGATTGCATTGTGTTCAAGCAGCATAATTATATTATCTGACCGCTACATAATCAAGATATCTAAAACTTAAAGGTAGAATAAACAATGAAAAAATCATATAAAAAGGTCGCGGTAGGTGGCACATTTGACAAATTCCACTACGGACACAAACGACTTATCGATATAGCATTTGATATAGGTCAATATGTAGTAATCGGTGTTACTTCAAATGAATTTGGGGGAGTAAAAGGTAGAATTGAACCGTGTAATGTGCGTATGTCTAACCTTAGAAGTCTCCTCGAAAAGAAACACCAAAATTATGAAATACAACAACTCAATGATCCATTCGGAACAACCACAACAGATGAAACAATAGACGCCATTGTTGTGAGTGAAGAAACAGAACCCACAGCATTCAAGATAAACAAAATAAGAAAAGAAAAGGGAATGGAACCATTAGACATAGTTACAATTGGAATGGTACTTGCCGACGATGGAATACCAATATCATCCACTCGAATCAGAAAAGGCGAGATCGATGAGAGGGGAACCATAAGAGTAACGAAATAGCCACATAATTCATAATTTTATTAAAACAATTGAAGGAAGTTTCAAATGAGAGTTGTAGTTGGATCCCAAAATCCTGTAAAACTGAATGCAACCAGAAATATTTTGGAGAAGATCTATGGTGAAATAGATATATCTCCCAGAGATGTGGATTCTGGAGTGCCTGACCAACCATTTGGAATGGATGAAACCATAAAAGGGGCGGTTAACAGGGCTAAAAAATCACATTCAGCCGATGTAGATATAAGTGTTGGTATAGAATCAGGTTTAATGGAAACTCCAAACACAATAACTGGCTATATCGATCTTCAGTGGTGTGCCATCTTTGATGGGGAGAAGGTTACATTAGGTGTTAGTTCGGGATTTGAATATCCTCCTGAAGTGGTTACNNAAGTTGGAGATGTAATGGATAGAATCACTGGTGTTGATAATCTCGGCACTAAAAAGGGTGCTGTTAGTCATCTTTCAGGGGATATGCTTAACAGGACAGAGAATACAGAACAATGTGTTTTAACAGCTATGATTCCTAGAATGAATGAAGATATTTATTTTAAATAGAGAATAACAAATCTATAAGTAGAAAGTCTAATTATAACTAGATTAATATTAACTTTTAATTTGGTGGCTATCTTGGATAGAAAGGATGATAATTTAAATTATAATCAAAGATTTTGGAATTATCTGAAAAAACATGCTATTTCGATTAGTTTTCTACTGCTATTAACTGTAATTGTGAGTTTAATTACATATTACAGGATACTAGTTCAGATACAATTGGGTGCTGTTTCAGATAGTTATGATTTC
>PMGM01000102.1 GCA_003158115.1 Methanobacterium sp. | reverse complement strand
AGTTAAATGGAAAATTAAAACTCGATATGAGTCATGGAACAGAATTTAAAATCAGATTTAAAGAATTAGAATATGAAGAAAAACTCTGAACCCTAAATGTATATGATTTAATTTGAAATTAAAAAAAATTAAAATTTTATTTTATTTGTTTAAGTGCCATTTCAATATCTGATGCATAAACTGTTTTTCTTCCAGCGTGATTTGCAAGGAGAACTGCATGTTTAGAGATGTCTTCTCCACATTCTTCTAAAACGTTTGCTAATGTTTCTTTTGCATCGTCGCCTACTCTAGGTGCGCCTGCATTTTTTATTATTCTTCCTATTGGAGCTATTGGTAGTTCACTCATATTTTATCACCATATAAGGTAATAAACATCCTTTTATTAAATACACATACTTTAATGGATTTTGGTGACAAATATATACTTTTTATTATGATTATGTGATTATAATCACAAAAAACGGTCATATAGTGCAAGTGTAAACAAAAAAAAATATTTAATATTACAATAATTTATTATTCAAAAATTATTATTTAATCTGATTTGAGTTGGTAAGTATAGTATACAACATAGATAGAGTATTATCTCCTTTTAAACCCCTAAATGGATAAACTTTATTCGTGAAATAACCATGTTCTAAGAGCAGTGTTTAATTTATGTCATGCAATGGGGAAAAATTACTTTTTAATTTTCATCAATTTTTTTCCTGTAAAGATGATTATATCCTGCCTGTTAAACTTCAAATCTATATCTGAAATGTACACAATACTCCTACAACTGGCATTTATACTCCAAAACCGTATTAGGATTTACTATAATGGTTTAGACATTCAAATAAATCCGATTGGTCAGGTACAATTAACTTTAAAGTCTAATAATATTTAGAGTAACACGGTATGTCTTTAAATAAATAATAAGATTAATATAGAATAAAATTATGACTATTATAGGAGCTATATGGATTTCAGCAGGATCGGCATTCATAACCACAACTATAGTTTAAATATTGGTCAAAAACTGTTACAATGATCTTATACGGCTCCAACGAATAGTTTGTACTAATTTAGGTGATAAAATATGAAAATTATATAGGAATAGGAATATTAGTCGTTACTTTAATGGCTTTTTCAGGATTTGCAAGTGCGGCATCAGTCACAAACCAAGGAAGCGCCATAAGTCATCATAACTCAACATCCCAAACCTTAGAACATTGGTATATTTCCAGCAATGGTCCTGTATCAACTATCGTATTTGTGGCAAATATGCAAACGAAAAGCAATGGCACATGGAAACATTTTCTTACCGTACAATACAATGAGGAATTTAAACCATTACCTCATAATATGATGCAAATAAACAGCAAGGGTTATATTAATGGTAAACAGATCTCATCAGACTCCAATGTTTTCCCACACAAACACACAGCCTTATATGACGCCAGAATTTCCCTAAGCGGGATAATAAATTCCTATAAATTCCTGTTTAGTTAATATTCTTTTTTTACTTTTTTTTTATGCACGTTTTCAATATTTTATTAATATAAGAGCAATATGATTAATTTTTTTGTAATATTTGATCCTAGAACTTATAAGGATAAAAATTTGAATAATTTAATACTTGATTATATAAAAAGTATGTTAAAAATCAATCTAAGTGACTGGTTTTATGGTATTCCCTCAACTGGATTTCTTATTTTTAACATTGCAATAAAAAAGGGGATAGAAATGAGTTGTATTAATACGGAAAAGATCACCAGATCAGTTATTGAAAAACTGTATAATATACCCATGATAACGCTACCAGCAAACCATGAAACACCAAAGATAGTATTAAAAATACCGTAGGCTGAACCTCGCTTTTTCACTGTTGACATGACTGCAACTGCGGACCTCATTATAGATTCTTGTGCACCCATACTAACCCCCCAAATTGCCATTCCCAGAAAAGCAACATAAAATCCGCCTAAAAATACCATAGGGGCAAAAAGTGCCGATAATAAAGTTACCACTATCATAATAGACAAACCATATTTATCAAACAATCTACCAAATAACAGGGCTGCAACTCCATCCACACCCATTGCCACAGCATAAAAAATAGGTATCAAACCTGGTGAAACCAAAGCAGTCTTCTGGAAATGATATGCTATAAGAGCAAAGTCTGCAAATCCCGCTGCAATTAAAGCAGCAGAAATAACATACAACCAATAAACCTTATTAAATCCTTTTGTATCTACTGGTGGAGTTGAAACTTCTAAATTGTGAGGATGTGGATAAAGTGATCTAGAAATTACCAAAACCATAATAGCTAATACAGCAGGTAACAAAAGAAATGCAAATCCCAGCTGATAACTTCCATGCAAAAAAAGTACTAATGCAACGATCAAAGGACCCATTATTGCCCCAATTTGATCTAAAGCCTCATGCAGGCCAAAACCCCAACCCGGACCAACTTGACTGCATGCATGGGATAACATCACATCCCTTGAAGGTACCCTAATACCCTTTCCAACTCTTTCAACAATGATCAAAACTGCAGCAACTTCCCAACTTCCAGCTAAAGCCAAAAGAGGTACCGCAATTAGATTGATTAAATAACCAATTAAAGTAATAGTCCAGTAACCATGTGTACGGTCAGTAAGATGTCCAGAAAAAAATCGAATTACATAACCTGCCAATTCACCAAATCCAGCTACAAATCCCACAGTAACAGCACTAGCACCAAGAATAGCCAAATATGGCCCAGTTATACTACGGGATCCTTCATAGGTCATGTCAGCAAATAAACTCACTATACCCATAAGAATGATGAATTTCACAGCATCACCCTTCAAGAGATCTTTATAACCTTTAAACATCTTTTTAATCATGACATCGATCCATTTAGACTATTAAAAATATAAATGAAGAATTTTTTGATAAAAATTAAATTTTTTTGCAAGATTACAGAACTTCATTTGTTGAGGTATTGTTAACAAGATTTAGTTTATTAAAATGATGTTAAAGAAAATGAATTTATTAGCCTAGGTTGTTGTATAATTCTATAGAATGTTTTATAGCTTCAAATGCTTTTTCAGCATTTTCCCATCCATTAACTTGGATTTTTTTCCCTTCTAATCTTTTAAATTCTGTGAAGAAGTGTGAAATTTCGTTTAAAAACGCTTTAGGTATATCTTTGATATCCTGAATATCTTTGCATCTGGGATCATCTACAGGTACACCTATTATTTTGTCATCACTATCTTCTCCATCTATCATTCTCATTACTCCGATTACCCTGGTTTCAATGATGCATCCGGGAAAAGTAGGTTGATCCATGATTACTAGAATATCCATAGGATCTCCATCGTCCCAAAGAGTTTTTGGTATCATTCCATACTCTGCGGGAAAATAAAATGGTGAATATAGCACCCTATCTAATGCAAATGCCTCTTTATCTCTGTCGTACTCATATTTATTTCTTGATTCTTTTGGTATCTCAATTACGGCGTTTACTCCTTTTGGAGCTGATGATCCAATTGGTATGTCTTTCCATAAGTTCATGTTATTTCCTTAATGTTTTTAATTATGTATAATGATTTGAATGTATATTCTAATTCAGAAATCCCTAAATATTTGGATCTTCGAAATCCGCCATTATTATTTTGTAGTTTTTGAGCAAATTGAATAGTTTTTTTTAGATTTTTTAGATTTATGTTCAATATCTCTTGAATTCTAACTCCCGCATATGTTGGTTCTAGGTATGGTGGGTAAATATCCGGTATAAATGTAAATCCACCTTTTGGTTAGACATCTTTGAGCAAAATTATTGATTTGATCTTTCATCTCTATGAGGGACGGATCTATGTAATTTAAAGATTCAAGTGCATAATATGTTGATATGATTTCTGATCGTCCTGATCCAAAAGCTCCGTCGTTATTTTGATTTGATAATATCCAATCTGCTATTTTATTAAGATTATCTAATTTTAAGACATTAGATATTACTATGTAATAATAAGCAACTTTTTGACTAGAAAACTTGTTTTTGGCATTTAATTTTTCAATATATCCGTCTGGAACTTTGATTTCTTTATCAAAACTGTTTAAAATGTTTAACCTGTAGAATACTCCTTTTATTCTATACATTCTGTCATTCTGTAATTTTTGAACCCAATTTATTGTTTTCTCTTTGTTATTTGGTTCCTCATTGAACATTTCAAGTATTTTTACACCGTAATATGTATTTTTAGTGTTAGGAACACCTTTATAAAGTGTAAATCCTCCTTCATAATGTTCTCTTTCATGAACAAAGTTTAATGCTTTTTTTAGATTAATATTCATCCTCCTCGGGGTTTTATTTTTTTTTAAAATTCAGTATTATGGTCTAAAATCAAACAATTTGGGTTTTAGCTCATTCAAGATTATTTTATATCATAGGCAACTAGCATGTAATAGTTTTCTTTTATTGCTGCTGTACCTTTTATTGATATTCCGGGTACATTACTCACGTTAAATGTTTCGAATATTGGTTTTCCACCTTTAACAATGCTTTCATTAATCTTTTTTTCAAATGCTTCCTTATTTTTTGCTTCAATTATTTCGACTTGTATATCAATCCCATCTATTTTTCCACTAATCATTTCATTTCACCTCAAATTTGTTTAAAAATTCAATTTAATGAGATTTATTCTGTTATGTCTTCACTGTGACGTGGTAAGAACCATTTTGTTGCTACAAATGTTGGTATTATGGCACTTGAGACAACCACACCTATGAGAACAGAATATTGCACCTGGTCAATGTAGCCTGCGTTAAGACCAAATAAACTGGCTATAGTACCAAATGTTAAACCAGTACTCATAAGAAGGGTAAAGTACATACTCCCATTGGGTATGTATCTATTTGCAAGGAAATAAACACCTATGAACTTGGTAACTAACTTAAGTCCAAATAATATTATAAATAAACCCAATGATGCAAGTATTAATGAGAATGAAATCTTTAAACCACCTACAATAAAGAATACAGGAGTTATTACTGCATAAGCCACGGTTCGTAGTCTAACCATTAAATTTTTAACCTTAGCTAATTGTTTAGACATTAAAAGTCCCAATATAAATGCTGGAAGGACAGCTTCACCATTTCCAATAGCTGCAAAATACATAAATATTACCAGTATTAGAAAAATATACTTAATTTCAGGCTCAATAACCTTATTTTTCAGTTTCTCATGATTAAAAATACGTTCAGAATATTTAGCAGCTATCACCACTATTACTACGGAAATTATTACAAATAACAGAGTGTACAAGTCAGGTTTTAAGAACAGTATACTCAAAACTATAACTGTGGTCATATCCGTTACAAATGTAGCTGCTAATAATGTTTTTGCCAAATTAGCATCAGGAAGATTAGTTTCTAATAGTACAGAATATACAACAGCTAATGAAGTTGTTGAAAGTGCAATTCCTGCTATTAAAGCTGCTTGTGTATTCCATCCAGCAATAAAATAGGTGAATAGGGATACTCCTATAAAAGGTACTAGAAATGACAAGAATCCTATTAAAAAACTTTCCTTATATTTTTCTCTCATTACTTGAGTATCAATCTCTGTACCGGCCATGAATGTTAGTAGTATACCACCAAAAGTTGCGAGAATGGTCATCCAATCAGCTGCTTGGAGAATACCTAAATTTCCAAAAATAGCCCCTAAAAGTAATTCAATTATTGCGACTGCCAATCCTAATCTTAATGAGATTAAACTGGATAATAGAATAACAATTATTAATATCAATACGTTAGCTTGCGTTAATAAATCTACTGCCATGGTATCTCCTACTTTTATATTGTTTGAAGTAGGAGTCATTAGCTTAAAAAAATAAGCGGTTAAATTGGTGAACTCCATCACCATTCACTAAACTTACTATATTTCTTTTCCTTTAAATATTTTACATAAATAAGTAAATTTTAATTAATATTACTAGGACAATAAACTATCATCTAAAAATTACAATCCTATTTAATCATATTCAATCCTAACCATTTTTGACAAACCGGTTATTTGGCAGTAAATTTGCAACTTCCGGGTATAACTCCGTACAGTGTCGGGCTAAGATTACGATTTAAAATAAATTCTTTAAATACGGATCTTGTTTTATGTCCATTTTATCAGCAGGGGTTTAGTTAAAAATATGTAAATTTCTCAATACATAAAAAATTTACTATTAGTATTATTCTCAACATAAACCCAAGGCAAAAAAGCCTCGGATGGGAATTGAACCCATTAGATATTTCAATGATGTTATTTTTGAAAATAAAACTGTAAAAAAAAATCTGACTGAAATTTGATGTTAGTATTACCAGATATTTGGATAATTTTTCCAAGATCAACTTTAATTCTTTATAAGTCTTTTTTTAACTATTAAGACTCGTAGATCTATTTTTAGAAATTCTTGAAATAAACGATTTACTTCGTTATAGTTCTCTATAACGAAGTAAAAAAATTATATTATCCATATGATCATATATTATCACCATAACGAAATAAATTCACACTAAAACAATTATATTAATGGATTGAATACTCAATGTCAAAAGTATCAGGAATTAATAAACAACTTGCTAAGGAAGGGTTATTAAATCTATTTAAAAATAAGAAAAGGAGAGATTAATATGGCACAAGAAGGTGTAATGGAACTTATGCAAAAGCCGGAAATTAAAAAAGCCATGCAAACAATGATGTTAAACTATTTTCAACAACAAAAGGAAAATACACTGAAAAGATATAAAATGCTAAATCGTCATGTTAAAAAAGGACAAGTCTTATTTGTAGGTTCTTCTTTGATGGAATTATTCCCGATTAATGAAATGCAACACACTCTTGATATTGACAATATTATCTATAATCGTGGAATTTCAGCTATTACTACAGATGACCTATTAAAGGCTATGAATGAGTGTATTTTTGATTTAGAGCCATCAAAGATATTTATTAATATTGGATCCAATGATATTGGTAGACCTGAAGGTTATAAAAAAGAAAATCTCATAGCAAACTATAATAAAATTATGGAAGAAATTAAAGAAAATTTACCAGGGTGTGAAGTATGTGTAATGGCATACTATCCGATAAATGCAAAAGCAGACTTTGGATTAGATAAATCCATGAAAGATATGATGTTTGCAACACGTACAAATCTTAATATCCTGGAAGCAAATGTAACTGTAGAAGAATTAGCTAAAAAACATGGTTTTAAATTTATAACTGTTAATCAAGGATTAACAGACGATGAAGGAAATTTGAAAACAGAATTTTCTATGGAAGGACTTCACTTATGGCCAAATGCATACTCAATAATTCTTGAGAATATGAAAGAATATTTATAAAAATCAAGCAGCCATCATGCAATACTTAAAACTTTATAAATATTTTAATTATAACAAAAAAACTCAAAATATCATAATTCAACATTGTAGATCAAATTTATTCATTATTTTTTTTATTAATTTTAAATATAAAATTTGATTAATTATACATATAATAAATTCATAACAGATTTTTTTTATCAAATAATAACAGACCCAAATAAATGTTCATTGATTATAGAGAATTTCTATTTACTT